>CALVVM010000026.1 GCA_944363855.1 uncultured Bacilli bacterium | reverse complement strand
TGAATATTCTAACGGAATTGTTGAAGGTACTAATAATTTAATTAAACAAATTAAGCATACTGCTTGTGGTTATAGAAAATTTAAACATCTAAAAGCTAGAATTATGTTAATTAAAGGATTACTAAATTCTATTAAAGCATAATAAAAGAGAACTAAATTTTAGTCCTCTTTGCCGATTCGTTTATCATTAGTTTTTGGTTCCACCAACACTACTTGACATTGAACCCTTATATGTTATTTTACAACTATAATATTTTCATTATTGTATGCAAGTCCCATCTCTTTTAAAACATTACTTAAATTTTCATATGAAGTAAGTTCGTTTACTTGCAT
The DNA here is from genome assembly GCA_944363855.1 of uncultured Bacilli bacterium. Classification (GTDB taxonomy): domain Bacteria; phylum Bacillota_I; class Bacilli_A; order RF39; family UBA660; genus UMGS1613. The sequence goes on along the minus strand of CALVVM010000026.1, from coordinate 18,481 downwards.
TACTAAACTTTGATTTTTCTTTTCTTGGCCATCTATTTTATATGAAATCGTTTCTATATCCATTTTAAGATTACTTATACTAGCACTAGAAAATACTTTAACAAAAACAGTTAAAACTGCGCAAAAAACACCTAATGTATATACCATTTTTTCTCCTTGCGTTAACCTTGCTACCTTTCTAGTACTCTTTTTCATATTATCATCTACCAATTCTTTCTATTATTCTAAGTTTAGCACTTCTTGCTCTACTATTTTTTTCTAATTCATATTTACTTGGGTCTACAGTTTTTATAACTTTAAACTTAGGTAAATATTCTAGAGGTATTATAGGTAAATGTTTTAAAGAATCATCTACCTTACTTACACTATTAAATATATTTTTGCATATCTTATCTTCTAATGAGTGGAATGTTATTACACATATTCTTCCACCTACATCTATAAGATCTAATGCATCTTTTAAACTCTTTTCAAATACATTTAATTCATCATTAACTTCTATCCTTATAGCTTGAAAAATTTTTCTAGCAGGATGTTTATCCCTTTTATATTTTTCAGGAACATTATTCTTTATAACTTCCACTAATTCTAATGTAGTTGTTATTGGTCTAGAATTAATTATTCCTTTAGCTATACTAGAAGCATATTTTTCTTCTCCATATTTATAAAATATATTAACTAAATCTTCATAACTATAAGTATTAACTACCTTGTATGCATCTAAATCTTTTGATTTATCCATTCTCATATCAAGTCTGGCATCTTGATGAAAACTAAATCCTCTATCTCCTTCATCTAGTTGCGGACTAGATACTCCAAGATCATATAGTATTCCATCTACTTTAGTTATATATCTTTTATTTAATTCTTCTTTTATATTTACGAAATTACTTTTTATAATGTCATAATTATTACCTATTTTATTAAGTCTTTCTTTACTTGATAAAATAGCATCGTTATCTTGGTCAAAGGCGAATAAAAACCCCTTATTTATTCTTTTTAAAATCTCGCTACTATGTCCACCATAACCTAAAGTACAATCAACTATCACACTATCATCTTTTAAGTTTAAATTGTCGATAGATTCTTCTAATAATACTGATATGTGTTTATTATCCATAATAATTACTTGTGAAAAGACTATCTGCTATATCCGATAAGTTTTCTTCGTTATTAGCAATAAACTCTTCCCATCTTTCCTTACTCCAAATTTCTAATTTTTCATCTACACCGATTATAATACAATCTTTTTCTAACTTAGCAAATTCAATTAAAGGATTTGGAATATTGATTCTACCTTGTTTATCATATTCACATATAGTAGCGCCAGATAAAAAGATTCTCATAAATTGTCTTTTATCTTTCGTATCAGGTAACTCTTTATATTTATTTATTATCTTATCCCATTCACATTTAGGATATAAAAATAAACATCCATCAAGGCCACGAGTAACTATAAAATTTTCACCTAAATCATCACGAACTTTAGATGGAACAATGATTCTTCCTTTACTATCTATACTGTGATGATACTCCCCCATAAACATAGTTATCTACCACCTTCTACCACTTTTTGTCACCTTGTACCACAATTATACCTTTTTTATCGATGTTTGTAAAGAGTTTTTACTACTTTTTTTAAATATTTTACAGTTGTTTTTAAAAATTTAAAATTGCAAAAAAAAAAACGACGACCTAAGGTCGTCAGTGTTATCGTTAGTAATCTACTACTTAACTCTTCATAGATTCTATCTATTTTAATACTATTTAATATAATACTATTTATGTCAAAATTATAGTCTTTATATTTGTTATTATTAAAATCTTTCTTTTCTACTACAGTATTATCTATTACTACATAGTTTATATTACCTATTAACTTTATTATATAATCTAACCTATTTAAAGGAAATCTACCTTTATACTATCTTTTATTCTTTTTATCTTATAACCAAATAATTTATTTAATATTAAACTATCCTTATCGAATACTTAATAAAAATTACACATTTTAATAAATAACAAAAAATCTTTATATTCCATTCTATATTTGTCAACAGTCTGAAAGGATTAATTTTTTAATCCTTTTATTCTGTTCTTAAAGCTATTACTGGATCTTTTTTACTTGCTACTTTAGAAGGTATTAAACCTGCTATCATAGTAAGTAATGTACTAATAACTATAAGTATTATTGCACCTATTATTGGTAATTCTGCAGTTACTATTACTCCAGTAACATTTTTAATAATTACATTTATAAGAAGATTTAATATACAAGTTATAATTATACCTATTGCTCCACTTGTTAATCCTACTATAAATGTTTCAGCATTAAATACTCTAGATATATCTTTTTTACTAGCACCTATACTTCTAAGTATACCTATTTCTTTTGTTCTTTCTAAAACTGAAATATAAGTAATAATACCTATCATTATACTAGATACTATTAAAGATATAGAAACAAATGCGATAAGTACATAACCTATAACATCTACTATAGTAGTAACACTACTCATAAGTATTCCAACATAATCTGTATATTCTATTTTATCGTCTTCTTTACCTTCTTCTATTTTTAAATCATTATATTCTTTAATTATTTCTTCTATTTTATCTTTAGATTCAAAATCTTTAGGATAAATATTTATAGCATATGGATCATCTATTTGAACAACTCCCATATTAGCTAAATTATTTTCTAATGATTCTATACCTGTAAATGGTTTATTAGTAAATATATTTATATCTTTATTTTCTAGTTGTTGTTTTACTACTTCACTATCATTTATTTGATTTATAACATATTCTGTTAATTCTTTAGTATAACCAATACCATTAGTAATTGATATATTACTTCCTTCTTTAGGTTTAATTATACCTACTATATTTAAATCTAATCCATTATTTACAAGTTCACTTACATATAATAAATCATTACTTTTATCTATCCATACACCATTTTCTTTTTTGTAATAATCACTATTTAATACAAGTTTATAATTAGTATTTAATATATCATCATATGAATATTTTGTTTGTTCGAAATCTTGTATTTCTTTACCTTGCATCATATTCATCATTGTTTCTTGTATTTCTTTTTGATCTTTTATTCCAATAGCATATAATACATAATCTACTATTTCATTATTCTCATCTACTATTAAAACCATTTCATCATAATTTTCTGGCATTTTACCTTTTATTACTTCATATTGACTATTAAGTAATTTAGTATTTGTAGTAAGTTCATTAAATATTTGAATTCTACTAGACATATTAGTTTCATTATTAGAAACTGTTGGATTAAACATACTCATCATATTACTTGGATTTACTTTTAAACTATCTTTAGTATATATTTGTAAATTTAAATTATATGTATATTTAATATCATTAGTATATTTTTTTAACTCTTTATTATTTTCAATATATTTTTTAAATTCAACTAAGTTATTAGTAGTAATACCACCATACACAGTACTAATCATATCTGTCATTATATTATTAGAATATATAGCATCTAAATCGTGTTCTTCACCACTACCTCCTCCCATAAATGAAGTCATTAAAGCAGCTGTATCTACTGTACTCTTTTCTATCATAAGTGGATAACTAGTTAAAGTATCTTCTTGTATTTTTGCTATATAGTTATTAACTCCATTAGATAGTGAAAGTATTAAAGCTATACCAATTATACCTATAGAACCTGCAAAAGCTGTTAGAAGTGTTCTACCTTTTTTTGTCATTAAGTTATTAAGTGATAAAGAAAGAGCAGTTAAGAAACTCATGCTAGTTTTTTTAGTTTTACCTTGTTTTGAGTTTGTTTTTTCTTTACCATCATATGGATTAGTATCATTAGTTACTTCTCCATCTTTTAAACTTATTATTCTATTTGAATATTCCTTAGCTAAATCTGGATTATGGGTTACCATTATAACTAATTTATCTTTACTTATTTTCTTTAATAGATTCATAATTTGTACGCTAGTTTCAGAATCTAGGGCACCTGTTGGTTCATCTGCAAGAAGTATATCCGGATTATTTATAAGAGCTCTTGCAATTGCAACTCTTTGCATCTGTCCACCACTTAATTGATTAGGTCTTTTATGAATATGATCTGAAAGTCCTACTTCTTTAAGTGCTTTTATTGCTCTTCTTTTTCTTTCTTTTTTACTTACTCCTGATAAAGTTAGAGCAAGCTCTACATTTGATAAAACTGATTGATGTGGTATTAAATTATAACTTTGAAATATAAATCCTATTCTATGATTTCTATAACTATCCCAATCTCTATCTTTATATTTTTTAGTTGATGTTTCATTTATTATTAAATCTCCACTATCGTATTTATCAAGACCACCTACTATATTAAGTAAAGTAGTTTTACCTGATCCAGATGGTCCAAGTATAGATACAAACTCATTTTCTCTAAAATTGATACTAACTTTATTGAGTGCTTTTTGGGTAAATGTACCTGTTTTATATATCTTTGTTATATTTTTTAATTCTAACATAAAACCTCCTTATTTAAACATATATAAATTATGTCATTTTTATGAAAAAAAGTGAATTACTCACCTTTTATTGCTTCAGTAAGTTCTATTGTTGTTTCTCCTATTTTGTTTTCTCTATAGTACTTAACTTTTATTTTATCCCCTAATTTTTTCTTATAAAGTTCATATTTAAAGTGAGATACATCTTCTACTTTTTCTCCATCTATTTCAATGATTACATCTCCTACTTTAAGTCCTGATTTAGATGCAGGCATATTTTCTTCTACAAAAGATAATACTGCCCCAAACTCTACATCACTACTTATTCTTATATTATAGTAATATTGAAGCGCAAAAGTATTAGTTAAATTTACAAGTTGTACTCCTAAATATGGTCTTTCTAATGTAGTTCCACTTTCTATGCTAGTAATTACTTCATTAACAGTATTTATGGGAATAGCAAATCCCATACCTTCTACACCACTACCAATAAGTTTAGAAGATGTTATACCTATTACTTCACCTTTAATGTTACAAATAGGCCCACCACTATTACCACTATTTATAGAAGCATCAGTTTGAATTACCTCCATTAAATAATTATTACTTACTGATACCATTCTATTTATACCAGATACAATTCCTTTTGTAATTGTTCCCATATATTCTTTACCAAGTGGAGCTCCTACAGTAAAAACAGTATCCCCAAGTTCAATATTAGATGAATCTCCTAAAGTAGCAACTTTTTTTACTTTAGCTTTGCTTAATTTTAAAACTGCAATATCGTAATATTCATCACTACTTACTAAACTAGCTTCTGATTCTGTCCCATCTGAGAATGTTATTACAAATTTTTTACCACCATCTATTACATGATGATTAGTTAATATATAGCCATAATTATCATCAGTTTTATAAACAAATCCTGATCCAGACGATGATACTCTATCACCTGTTACTTCTATATATACAGCAGATTCATATACACTATTTATAGCATTCTTTAAATCACTTATTTCCTCTACTGTAGTTGTTTTAACATTTTCACTTGTAACTTTTCTAACTAATACATTTCCATTATTTCCAATAGCTATAAAGCAATACATTAGCCCTGCACCTATAAAAAATGAAATTATAGTTAAAAATATTTTAGATGTAAAAAAATTATTTTTTTTATTTTTATCTCTTTCTTTTGTTATTTTTCCTTCTATTATTTTATTATTGTCTTTCATACTTTCCTCCTAGCTATAATTAGTTTATACCCTTTTTATGAAAAAAATATGAAATTTTTGTGTTTTTTTAGTAATTTAATGTATACATAGTGTCAAATATTCTATCATCACTTGCGTATTCCATTACAAACTCACTACCTTTTTTACAAATAATTATGCCTATAGTACTATCTTGATTTATACTTTTTATATTTTTATCTATATAATTCATATATAATTTTATTTGACCTATGTGTTCTTTCTTTAACCCTGTTATTTTTAATTCAACTACAACAAAATAATTATATTTGTAATTAAATAATAGTAAGTCTATATAGTTATATCTATCTCCTAATTTAATTTTGTATTCATTTTTTATATAAGTGAAACCTTCTCCTAATTCTGTTAAAAAATTATCTAAATCTTCTAAAATTAATTGTTTTAATACTTTCTCTGTTATCTTTTCATAATTATAACTATTTTTTATTAGTATAGGATTCTTTATAAAATCAATTATTTTATCTTCTTCTTGTAATATTAGTTTTTCTTTTGTAACATTATTTAATCTTTCAAACTCTTTATTTTTAATTTTTTCTTTTAATTTTCTGACTGATAAATTTTGTTCATAAGATAATTTTAAATAATAATAAATTTTTATATCATCAAAATTTAATAATTCTCTTATATGACTCCAAGTTAATTTTGCACACAATGTGTGCAATTTTGGAAAATTAGATAATTTAACATAAAATAATCTCATATTATATAGATTTCTAACACCATAACTTTTATTTAAATCTTTCGTAAGTTTTATAGAATATTCTTTTATTATTCCTTCGCCATAATGTTTACCAGCTTCATTTAATAACTTACCAACATTATAATACGTGTTTAAGTCACTTCTATTCTTACTATAATCTTTTACTCTTTTATATACTTCATTATTTATTAGTTGTTCTTTTATTTCGTTATAATAATTCACTTTACCTCCTAGTTTAATATAAAATTAGTTTCAAATATTCTATTGTCACTACAATATTCCATTACAAACTCACTACCTTTTTTACAAATAATTATCCCTATAGTTCTATCCTGATTTATATTTTTTACATGCTTATCAATATAGTTCATATATAATTTTATTTGACCTATATATTCTTTCCTTAATTCAGTTACTTTTAATTCAACTACCACAAAACAATTATATTTATAATTAAATAATAACAAATCTATGTAATTATATCTATCACCGAATTTTATTTTGTATTCATTTTTTATATAAGTAAATCCTTCTCCTAGTTCTGTTAGAAAATTATCTAAATCTTCTAAAATTAATTGTTTTAACACTTTCTCTGTTATCTTTTCATAATTATAACTATTTTTTATTAGTATTGGATTTTTGATAAAATCCTTAACCTGAGTATTTTCTTTTGTAATCAGCTTATTTTTAGTTTCTTTAGACAATCTTTCATAGTCGTTATTTTTTATTCGTTCTTCTAATTCTCTTTTACTCAAATTATTAGTTATTGTTAAATATATATAATAGTTTATTTTGTCATAATCATTCATTGGTAACAGAGCTCTACAATGACTCCAGGTTAATTGTGTCCCCAATGGGGACACTTTTTCACTACTAAACACATTATAAAATTGTTTCATTCTAAAAAGAGTTCTTCGATTATATTTTTTACCTACTTCTTTAACTAATTTTTTAGAATATTCATCAATAATATTTTCACCATACTTGCTACCGGCTTCATTAAGTAATCTACCAATTTCAAAATATGTAATTACCCTATGCCTTTCTTTTGAATAATCTTTTACTTTTGAATATATCTCATTATCAATTAACTTATTTTTTATTTCATCATAGTAATTCATATATCACCTTAATTTATTATGTAATTAGTGTCAAATATTCTATCATCACTACAATATTGCATTACAAATTCATTCCCATTTTTACATATTATTATTCCTATAGTTCTATACTGATTTATATTTTTTACATGCTTATCAATATAGTTCATATATAACTTTATTTGACCTATGTGTTCTTTCTTTTACTCTGTTACTTTTAATTCAACTACAACAAAACAATTACATTTATAGTTAAATAATAATATATCAATATAATTATATCTATCACCGAATTTAATCTTATATTCATTTCTGATAAATGAAAAGCCTTCTCCTAATTCATCTAAAAAAGATGGTATATCTTCTAAAATTAATTTTTGTAATTTCTTTTCTGATATAAATTCATAATTATCTCTATTTTTTATTATAATAGGATTTTTAATAAAATCCTTAACTTGAGTCTTTTCTTTTGTAATCAGCTTATTTTTAGTTTCTTTAGACAATCTTTCATATTCTTTATTTTTTATTCTATTTCTTAAATCATTTCTACTTAAATTTAAATCCCTAGAAACATTTAAATAATATAACAATTTATTTTTATCCTTTATTGATAGCAACTCTATATAATGACTCCAGGTTAATTGTGTCGCCAGTGGCGACACTTTTTCACTGCTAAACACATTATAAAATTGTTTCATTCTAAAAAGAGTTCTTCGATTATATTTTTTACCTACTTCTTTAACTAATTTTTTAGAATATTCATCAATAATATTTTCGCCATACTTACTATCGGCTTCATTAAATAATCTACCAATTTCAAAATATGTAATTACTCTATTTCTTTCTTTAGAATAATCTTTTACTTTTGAATATATCTCGTTATCTATCAATTTACTTTTTATTTCATCATAATAATTCATATCTACCTCCCTTTTTTACACTCTACCATACTTCAAAATATTAAGCAAACACGTATTTTTCAATAATTGCATATATTTTTTTACAGTAATAAAAAAACTACAAACAGTTATTAAACTTTTGTAGTTCAAATTATTACTAATTCATTAAAACTGTAGTTTAAAAGTAAAAAAGAAAAAATCTTAATTAATTTTTTCTTTAAACATATTTATAGCTTTAGTATATTCTTCTTCTGTAAAGAATTTTTTTTCAAAAGTTAAATAATCTCTACCTTTTTTAAACTTAACTTCAAAGCAATCTTTCTTTTCTACTATCTTTTTTACATCTTTGTATTTATAATCAGTTTTTCCACTATTTACTCTAACTGAAAATTTATTAGGAGTAAGTTCTAAAGTATATTTACCAAATGTACTATAATTTAACATCTCGTTTACTTTTAACTGAGCGAATACATATAATTTATTTAATAAGAATATTCCTACTAATAAACTAATTATGAATAAAGGTAAATAAAGAAGTGATATTTTATTGAGTGTAAAATATAAATAGATACCTATTCCTATTACAAATAAAACTACACTACTTACTAATCTTCCTTTTAATAAATATTTTTTATATTCTTCTTTTGTATATTCAAAGTTTACTTTCATTTTAACATCCCTTTCAAAAATTGTCCTGTATAAGATTCTTTAACCTTAACTACTTCTTCAGGTGTACCCATAGTAACGATAGTACCACCGCCACTACCACCTTCAGGACCTAAATCAATTATATGATCAGCTACTTTTATAACATCAAGATTGTGCTCTATTACTATAACTGTATCTCCATTATCCACTATTCTGTTTAAAATTTCAAGTAGTTTCTTTATATCGTGTGTATGAAGTCCTGTTGTTGGTTCATCTAATATAAATAAACTCTTACCTGTAGGTTTCTTTTGTAATTCTTTAGCAAGTTTTACTCTTCCAGCCTCTCCACCAGAAAGTGTTGGAGCACTCTGACCTAATTTTATATAAGATAATCCTACATCCATCATAACTTGTAACTTATCTCTTACCTTTGGAATGTTTTTAAAGAACTCTAATGCTTCTTCTACATTCATTTCTAAAACATCATAAATACTTTTTCCTTTATATTTTATTTGTAATGTTTCTCTATTGTAACGAGTTCCATGACAAACTTCACAAGGTACATAAACATCTGGTAAGAAATGCATCTCTATTTTCTTAACTCCATCTCCCCAACATGCTTCACATCTTCCACCTTTTACATTAAATGAAAATCTACCTTTATCGTATCCTCTCATTTTTGATTCTTTAGTTTGAGCAAAAACATCTCTAATGTCATCAAATACACCTACATAAGTTGCAGGATTACTTCTTGGAGTTCTTCCTATTGGAGCTTGTGATATATCTATAACTTTATCTATATTTTCTAAACCTATTATTTTTTTATATTTACCAGGTTTTACTTTAGTTTTATAAAGATTACTAGCAACACTTTTATAAAGTATTTCATTAACTAAGCTACTTTTACCGCTACCACTTACTCCAGTTACACAAATAAATTTTCCAAGTGGGAACTTAACATTTATATTTTTTAAGTTATTTTCACTAGCACCTTTAATCTCAATATATTTTCCGTTACCTTTTCTTCTTTTTTTTGGTACTTCTATTTTTAATTGGCCACTTAAATATTTACCAGTTAAACTGTTATCATTTTTCATAACTTCTTTAGGAGTACCAAAAGCAACTACTTCACCACCATGTATTCCAGCAAGAGGCCCTATATCTACTAAATAATCAGCAGCAAGCATAGTATCTGTGTCATGTTCAACAACTACTAAAGTATTCCCTAAATCTCTCATTTCAAGTAATGAATTTATTAGTCTTTCATTATCTCTTTGATGAAGTCCAATGCTAGGTTCATCAAGTACATATAGTACTCCAGTAAGGCGTGAACCAATTTGAGTAGCAAGTCTAATTCTTCCTGCTTCTCCACCACTTAAAGTTCCTGCCATTCTATCTAAAGTTAAATAACTAAGACCTACATTTATTAAAAATTTTAATCTATCTTTTATTTCTTTTAAAATAAGTTCAGCTATTTTAGCTTGTTCTTTATTAAGTTTTAAATCACTTAAGAAATCATATAAATCACCAATAGACATCTTAGTCATTTCATAAATATTTTTCTTATTTATTTTTACTGATAAAACCGATTCATTAAGTCTAGCGCCATGACAAGTAGCACATGGAAGTTCCATCATAAACTTATCTAACCAATCTCTAATCCAACCACTTTTAGTTTCAATATATCTTCTTTCTAAATTGTTTATTATACCTTCAAAGTAATCAGTAGTTTTTCTTGTATTACCATTACTAGCAACATAATTAAACTCTAAAGGTTCTTTAGATCCATAAAGTATTAAATCTAATTCACTGTTTTTTAAATCTTTTATTGGTTTTGTTAAATCAATATTATAATGTTTAGCAAGAGTCACTATTTGGGTATATGAAATTGATGCATCCATATTAAAAGCAACTATTCCACCATCCATAATACTTTTTTCTTTATCAGGCATTATTAAATCTTCATCTATTTTTTGTTTAAATCCTAATCCATTACAATCTGGACAGGCACCATATGGTGCATTAAAACTAAATAATCTTGGCTCTAACTCTGGTAATGAAAAATCACAATCTGGACAAGCATATTTTTCACTCATCAAGATTTCTTCTCCACCAACTACATCAATAACACATTTACCTATACTTAGTTTTACAGCAAGTTCAATAGCTTCATTTAATCTACTTCTAATATCTTCTTTTATAATTAGTCTATCTATTACTACTTCTATATTATGTTTTTTAGTTTTCTCTAAAATTATTTCATCATTTAATTCATATTCCGCGTTATCTATTCTTACTCTAGAGTATCCATCTTTTTTTAAATCATCTAATAAATCTTTATGAGTACCTTTTTCGCCATGAACTACAGGGCTTAATACTCTAATCTTAGTACCTATTTCTAAATCAAGTATTTGATTAGTCATTTCTTCTATACTTTGACTTGATATAGGTTTATTATGATTAGGACAATATGGAACACCTATACGAGCAAATAAAAGTCTAAAATAATCATATATTTCAGTTACTGTACCTACCGTACTTCTAGGATTATTATTAGTAGTTTTTTGATCTATACTAATACTTGGACTTAAACCTTCTATACTATCTACATCAGGTTTATCAGTACCACCTAAAAATTGTCTAGCATATGCACTTAAACTTTCTACATATCTTCTTTGACCTTCTGCATAAATAGTATCAAAAGCTAAACTACTTTTACCACTACCACTTACTCCAGTCATTACAATAAGTTTATCTTTAGGTAACTCTATATTAACATTTTTTAAATTGTTTTCTCTAGCACCCTTTATTATGATCTTATCCATACAAACCACCAAGTAATATTATATCATTATTTTTATTTTTATAAAAGAAAAAATAGTAATTACTTACTATTCAAGGTTCCTTTTTTTATAATATATTTTTTCATTTTCTTCTTGATGATAAGCAATTGCATCCAATACTCTTATATAATTTTTAAATTGTTTTTTAAATAAAATAATTTCTTCTCTAGTTAAAGGAAATAAAGAAACAAATCTTTCTGCCCTAATCTCATTTAACTTTAAACCTTGTTCTATTATTTCTAAACGTCTTAATTCTTTTAATACTTTTAATCTTTCTACAGCATACATATCATAAAATCCATAATAATGGTCTATACCTTCATCCATTTCTCCACTACCTATAACTTCACAAAGAGTCATATTTTCAGGATCAAAATATCTAAAAGTATCTTCCATATTTCTACATAAGTGAAATCCATTACCATTGTTACCAAATTTTATTATTCCAGGTGCGATATAAATCTTACCCACTTCAAACTTTTTACCATATCGATTAGTTAAATCTTTATTAAAAGCCTTATAACCTACTACTTCTTTCATACCGCACCTCTAAAAATATTTTAACACATATCTCTTATCAATAACAAGATTTTATAAAGCATTTAAATAGATTATTTTGTTTTTTATCATAACAAGTCATGTTCTCGGGGTGCCACTGAACTCCTATAAAAAATTTTTTATTTATAGATTCTATAGCTTCTATATATCTATCATTACTTATACCTACTACATTTAAATTAGTATTTTTAATAACAGATTTATGTCTACTATTTACCTTTATAATATCACTCTTATAAATATTATATAGTTTAGAAGTTCTTTTTATTTTAACTTCGTGTACATAATCTAATTTCTTTTTATGATTTTCTATATCTATCATTGTTCCATCAAATAATACTCCCATTGACTGCATTCCTAAACATATTCCAAGTACAGGCTTATTTATATCATAAATATATTTTAAAGCATCCATGTCATATTTTTCAAAATCATCTCCACCTTGAAAAACAATTCCATCACACATATTTATTAAATCTTTATAATCATCATTTAAAACTATACCTACACCTATACCACCATTATTTACTATAGACTCAACTATATCTTCATAAATAATATTTATATTATGTTTTTCTTCACTAATACTTTTTCTAGTTACAATACCTATAATAGGTTTCACATTATCACCTATTTTAATGTATTGCTTTTATTAGTTTTTTATTCCTTTCATTAACAGTTTTATCTACAATATGTCCATTACACCTATTAAATTCTTGTATTATTTTTTTATTTAATAAGTAATCTAAATTACACTCTATAGAATTAAAACTAATACATTTAAATATATCAATAAAATATTTATTATAAAGTTCTATATAGTCTTCTTTTTTTAGTAATTTAGGATTACAATTAAAATTAATTCTAAATTTTATTTCTTTTGCTTTTAAGTATGAACTAATTCTATTTTTACTATTGATTATACCTAAATATAAAGATAAATATTTTTTGTCTTCTAAACTAATATTATCCTTAACTATACTTAAATCATAATCTTTAATTAGATTAAAGATTGCCATACCAGCATATAACGAACTTTTTACTTCTTCACAATTTTCTTTCATATAAACCTCCAATTTTAATAATATTTAACTGCCTTAATATTATTACATTTTTATATGTCGAAGATTGTAAAAAAAAGATAGTTAATCTATCTTTTAAACATATTTCTATTTAATGCATTACTTACTGGATTATTCATATTAGGTTTTGCATTTACTCTATTCATATTGTTATTTCTAATTAAGAAATTATCTTTATTCCCCCTAGCCTCTTCAGTTACTAATACTTGATCTTGATTAGTTGTAATTACTATGTTTCTTCTTTCATCTGTTCTCATTTTAGCAAATGAATTATCAAATTTATTAGGATTATTTTTTAATCTATTCATATCATTTGAATTATGAATATAATTCATTCTTTCATTGAAACCATCGTTAAACTTCATTTACCCATTTACCTTCGTATAAACAATATTCATTATAACTACATAATGTATTTTTAAATGTATATTTATATATTTTCTTATTATTTTTATTTATAGATTTAAATATATTATTTAAATCTTCTAAAGAAGTAAATGTTCCACTATGTATTTCTTTTGTCATATTAGCATCACTATAAATTACATAGCTATTTCCTACTATTTTAGCAAATCCTACATAATAATTTACCACTATATCACTATCTTCGTATTTAGCACTTATCAATTCTTCTAAATTATAATATTTAGTATTAGTCGCTTTAGAAGTACATAAACCATTATAAACAAATCTAGAATAACTGCTATCATATACCCAAGTCCCTTTATAATTACTATTTGAATCTTCTGGTACATAGAATGATTCTAAATTATATTTTACATTTTTTCCAAGTATATTTTTAATTCTAAGTTCTAGGTAATCTACATTAAATTGTTTAGGTGTTGTAGTACAACTACCAGTAATATTTGATGAAATCATATTACCTTCATATATATCCATAAATGCATTATATAATATATCATTATTAGACATATTTGAAATAGTAAATGTTTCTAAACTATAATAAGTATTTGAATCATAAATACTATTTCTCATTATTGGAAAATGTATGCTTTCTAAAGTTTCTTCATCTACTTTAGTTTCTTTTATTTCTTCTTTTTCTTCAGTTTTTTCTACTTCAGGTAATCTTTCAGTTTCTATAAACTCATAGATTTTTGGTAAAAACAATACTAAAACTAATATTACAGCAAACAATATTATTATAAATAAACTATTGTTTTTTTCTGATTTTTTTTCCATATCATCACCCTATATTAAATTTTTTCTAACATAAACAGAAACATTTTCTTTTGTATATAAAACTATTTTCGCTTTATGTGTGAATTTTATAAATCCAAGCCCCTGCACTACTACATCATTATCACAATCTACATCTAACTCATATCTTTTTAAATCTTTTAAAGTATTTGTATCTTTAAATAATCTTTTTATTTTTAAATTATTAGACATATAAATTGTCATACTATTTTTATCTACTAAGTCTAATCTAACTAACTCATCTATTAGTATAGTTTGTTTATCTTTTATTTGATAAGTAATAGGTTTTAACTCTTTATTAGGAATAATTCTTTTTAAAGTTTTAGAATCTATAAAGTTAATTAAATCTCCATCATCAAGTAATCCTGGAGTATCTATTAAAATTAAATCATCATTTACTTTAACAGTTATAGAATCTATTGTAGTAGATGGTAAATTACTTGTAGTTATAACCATATCACTACTAGAATAATTATAAATTATTTTATTTATTAAAGTACTTTTGCCTGAATTAGTAAATCCTACTACATAAACATTATTACTTGTTTTATAACAATTTATTTTTTCATAAAGTGTATCTAAATTATAATTTTTATTACTACTTACTACTACTGTATCTAATATATTTAAATTATAGTTTTTAAAGTATTCTTTAAACTTTTCATCATAACAAGATTTAGGTAATATATCTCTTTTAGTTAATACAAGTAAAATATTATTATCTATATATTTTGATATATCATTTAAATGTTTACTTATATTAAATAAATCTACAACAAGTACTACTAAATCATTAGTTTTATTTATATCTTTTAAAATATTTATATAATCATTATTATCTTTTATAACAAATTTATAATCATTATAATTTCTTATTCTAAAACATCTTTCGCATAATTTATTATCTAAATTAGTAGTATAACCTAAAGTATTATTATTAATAGTTTGTAGTTTTACTCCACATCCTATACATTTAGACATAATATCTTCCTTTAGTAAATAAATTTTTATCTCTTAATTTTTTTTGTATTCTTTTTTCTTTAATTCTTTTTAAACGAGCTATAGGAAATTCCATCTTGCTTATTTGATCTAATAGTACAGTAGTTATGCCTATTGTATTACCACATACTACATCATCCATCATAGAATCTCCAATTATAGCTATTTGATCTAAAGTAAATTTACTACTCTTTATAAACTCATCTATCTTTTCTATATGAGGTTTTTTACAACTTGATATATAATCTACTTTTAATTCTTCAGCAAATGGTTTCACTCTAGCCTTAATACTATTAGAAGTAATAAGTATTTTAAAACCTTTTCTTTTTAAATTATCAAATAGTTCCTTTACAGCAGCTTTAGGTAATGTTTCTTTTACTTTAGCTATTGTGTTATCTAAATCAAATAATAAACATTTAATACCTCTAGAAAGTAAAGTTTCATAATTTATTTTATATATATTTTCTTGATAAATATCTGGTACATAAACTTCCATAATACACCTTCATTCTTTATTCATTTTATCATAGAAAACATTTAATATCAATTAATAAATAGAAAAAAATAGTGGTTTAACACTATTTTACTACAGACATTATAAGAGGGGCTAATTGTTTTTTTCTGGATAAGCATTTTTCAAAGAAATAACCTTGTTCTATCTCTTCAAAGCCAAATGCATTAGCAACTTCACTTTTACTTGAATCATCAAAGAATATATAAGATCCATCTTTAATTATATCAGTTACACATACTACCATTATGTCATAACCTCTATTTTCTTTCATCTCATTTATCTTATTTATATATTCTTCTTTTCTATCTAATATATCTTCTGAGTTTAAAGTTATTACTTGCGATATAGCAATTCTTTCATTATTAGATTCATATATCTTAATATCTCCTTGAATTACTTCATCAATAGTTTTACCCTTTAAATCAGTTCCTGCTTTAAACATTTTATTAGCATATTCATCAATATTGATGTGTGCAATTTCTGCTAATCTAAAGGCAACATATTTATCATATTCAGTAGTTGTTGGACTAGTAAACTTTAATGTATCAGAAATAATACCACTTAACATAATTCCAGCAATATCGCTTGGAATATTTATATTACTTTCGTTAAATATTGAATAAATAATTGTATTAGTACTACCTACTGTCATATTTCTAAAGTTAATAGGCATTTTAGTAGTTAATGAACTGATATTGTGGTGATCTATTATTTCAAGTATTTCAGATTCATCAAGTCCATCAACACTTTGTACTGCTTCATTATGATCTACAAGTATTACTTGCTTTTTATTCATACTTTTAATATCAGTAATTCTTATAAGACCCAAACAAGTTCCATTGTCATCAATAACTGGATAGTTGTTGTGACCTAGTTTTATACTTTTATCTTTAAAATCATCATAGTAATCATTTTCATTAAAACTAATTGTTCTAGTATCAGTAAGTAAATTATTTACATAATTAGATAAACCTATTAGTTTAGCAGTATGGAATGTATCAAAGTGTGTTCTTATAATGTTTACTCTATTTTGTTTAGCTATTTGTAAATGTTCTTCTTTTATTTCCAAGTTACCTACTATTATAAGTAATTTTATAGAATTATTAACAGCAGCTTCAATAACACTATGTCTATCCCCTATAATCATTATAGTATCTTTTCTAAACTCTACTGTATTTAGTATTGTTGTACTTCTAAAAGAAGCAGCTAATATATTACCATTTATTTCTTCATCAAATCTTAATATTTCTTCTCCTTTGAGTACATCTAAAATATTATTATATGATGTATTTAATTTAGTAAAGTTACCATTTATTAACTCTGAACCTATCATCTTAGAAGTTAACAGACCTATAAACTTTTTATCATTATCTACAATAGGAACACCCGTAATATTTTTACTTCCCATGTAGTCATATGTTTTTCTTATAGAATCATATTTATTTACATAACAATCTTTATAATAATTTATATCTTTTATTTGTAATTTAACATCTTCTAAGTATTCTGGCTTTTCTATATTAAAATATTTTAATACAAAAGCAGTTTCTTTATTTATATCTCCTAACACCATAGGTTTAGACTTAATACCTATTCTATTTTTTAAATAAGATAAGGCTATTGCTGAAGTTACTGAATCTGTATCAGGTTTTTTGTGTCCAAATATATATACCTCTCTCATAAATACCTCCTTATTCTAATAAAAATTATATCATTGAAAATAAAAAAAGTAAATATTTCTATTTACTAATAAATTTCTTTTCCCATATTTTTCTTACTAATTTAAGTGAAAGTGTTGATAAAGTAAAGCCTATTACTGGTACTAATGAACTAAGAAATACATTATCATAATTTCTTACTATATAAGAATAAATAATTACTACTATATAAGTTAAAATCATAATACAAATTTTTCTTGTCAAACAAGTTTCCCATTTTTTATCTAACTATACTCTTTTATTTCTTTCTTCTATGTTTTTTATTTTTTGTTCTATTTCACTCATTTATACTACCACATTCATTATAACATACGGCAGACTATGTCCGCAACCTAATTTGCATTATTCCATAAACCAATATATAATAACAAATACAAATTTCAACTGTCAGAAAAAAGGCCGACAGATAAGTCCTTTTCTTAATAATAGATATTA
>CALVVM010000025.1 GCA_944363855.1 uncultured Bacilli bacterium | reverse complement strand
CTTACAAAAAATTAAATTTAGAAAAATTCATTACAAACTTTAGAAATCAATCAAATGAAGTTATTAATAATAATTTTAAATACAATATTGAACACACTATTGATAATACTAATTTTAATCCTCAAGATAATTACAGATTAGATTATTTCTTATCAAATAGAATATAAAAAAATACAAATTAATTATATAACTTGTATTTTCTCTTAAAAATTTCCAACATTTACTTTACTTCATCGCAATACTATAAAAGCAATACTACTTAGTATCACTTTTATAATCACAACTACTACATTTAATTGTATTCTTTTTTTCTGTTAACATACTTCCACATTCTGGACATTTTTTACCTACAGGCTTATCCCAATATGCTTCTTTGCATTTAGGATAATTATTACACCCATAGAATACTTTACCTCTTTTACTCTTTTTCTCAACTATTTTACCATCACATTTTGGGCAATCACATATTTCAGTAACTAATCTTTCTTCTTGTTTAATATATTTACATTTTGGATAATTACTACAAGCAGTAAATGCGCCATATTTACCTTTTCTTATTACTAATGGACTTCCACATTCTGGACAATCTTCACCAGTTTTTTCTGCTTCTTTTTTTGGCATAGCATCAAATGCATTTTTTACACTTGGCTCAAATTCATTATAGAATTCCCTTAATACTTTAATATAATCTTGATTACCTTCAGCAATCTTATCTAAATCTGTTTCCATATTGGCAGTATATTCTACATTTATTAAATGACTAAAGAACTCTTGTAATTTATCAGTTATTTCAAAGCCAATATCAGTTGGAATAAATTTTTTTTCAACTAAGTTAGCGTAACCACGTTTCTTTATTATATCCATAGTTGTAGCATATGTACTAGGTCTACCAATACCTAATTCTTCCATCTCTTTAATAAGTTTAGCTTCTGTGTATCGTGCTGGTGGTTGAGTAAAGTGTTGTTCCTTATTTATTTCTTTAGATACTAATATTTTTGAATTATACTCTTCTAATGGAGGTAAAATTTTATCTTTAGTATCTTCATAATCTTTATAAACTTTTAAATATCCATCGAAATCTATTATTTGTCCAGTGGCTTTAAATTGATAATTATTATTATCAAGTATAACTGTTGTATTTATAGTTGTAGCATTCTTCATTAAACTTGCTAAAGCTCTATAATAAATCATTCTATATAATTTAAATTCATCATTACTTAAGAAAGGTTTAACTGATTCTGGAGTTCTATTGATACTTGTTGGTCTAATACCTTCATGAGCATCTTGAACATTTTCAGTTTTCTTACTTTCCTTTACATGACCTATATATTCTTTACCATATTTTGCTTCTATGTATTTATAAGTGGAAGCTATAAAATCATTAGATAATCTAATAGAATCAGTACGCATATAAGTAATTAAACCTACTGTATCATCTTCAAGTTCTATACCTTCATATAGTTTTTGAGCAATTTGCATTGTCTTTTTTGCATTAAAGTTTAATTTACTTGATGCATCTTGTTGCATAGTACTTGTAGTATATGGAGGTTTAGATTGTTTTTGTCTAGTTTTTTTATCTACACTTTCTATTTCAAAAGCATTACTTAAAGAATCTAATACTTCATTAGCTTCTATTTCATTATTAATTTTAAAATCTTTATGATTATAGTTAAAAAGTTCTGCAGTAAACTCAGGAAATACCGCTTCTATAGTCCAATACTCTTCAGGATTAAAAGATTCTATTTCTCTTTCTCTATCAACTATTAGTTTCAAAGCAACACTTTGTACACGACCAGCACTACTTCCATCAGTTTTAGATTGTATTAATCTAGATAATCTAAATCCTATAATTCTATCTAGTATTCTTCTTGTTTCTTGACTATTAACTAAGTTTTTATCTATTTTTCTAACATGGTTAAAAGCATCAACTACTGTATTTTTAGTTATCTCATTAAATACTACTCTATCATAATCATTTTCTTTTAAACCTAAAACATCTTGTAGGTGCCAAGAAATTGCTTCCCCTTCACGGTCTGGGTCGGTTGCTAGATATACATGATCACATTTCTTAGCTTCACGCTTTAATTCATCAATAACACTCTTTTTACCTTTCATAGTAATATAATCAGGTTTAAAATCATTCTCTAAATCAACACCTAATCCATATTTACCATGAGTAGATAAATCTCTAACATGTCCTTTACTAGATAATACTTTATAATTACTACCTAAATATTTTTCAATTGGCTTTGTTTTACTTGGAGATTCCACTATAACTAAACTTTTTGACATACTAATCACCTTTTCTCTATAAGTTATACACTATTTAATTTTTTTTGTCAACTATCTAATTTTATACAGTTTTATGAAAAATTATTATCAAATATAACAGTTTTTAAATATTAGTAAAATAGTAAATTATATTTATTAAAAACAGAAACGATTTATTTACGTTTCTGTTTTTTTAAAGAAAACACAAAATTTCTTTTAGATGCATATTGATTAGGAGCACTTGGTCTAACTATATCTAAGGAATAATTTAAAGGTTGTTTACGTAATTTTGATATATCTTTTATGTAATTAAATTCTTCAATGTGTGAGCCATACCAATCATAAAGCATTTGAATTTGTGGTATATTTAGTTTTTCTAAAAAATCTATATATTGAAATATATTTAAATCTAAATAATTATATACATTACTAAGTAAAACAATATCATAATTACCTTTTATATTATCTTTCATATCCATTAAATCTTTTTCAAAAAAATTAGGAACTGATTGTTCTTTTAACAAAAACTTTAATCTATAATAAATCAATTTATTCAGATAAGGAATTACAGGTTTATCAGTTTGAAAATAATATTTTTTATTCTTTTTACTTAATAAATTAATTCCATCTCTTTTAAATATCTTATTAGAGTCGTCTTTATGTTTTACAATATATTTATAATATTCTAAAACTTTTTTAGGTAATACTCTATCTAATTTTTCAAATACATCTATGTTTGTAAAATTTTTTTCAACAAAGAAATTATAAAACTCTTCGTAACTCAATTCTCTTATCGAATAAAATTTTAAAAGAAAATATAAATAAGAAGTTGGGTTTATATCAAATAAATCCACTTGTTTAGCCCCATTTAATATACTGGCAAAATATTGATCTCCACTACCTACTACAGATAACACTTTAGCATCTTTAAAGTCATATAAAAAATCTAGACAAGCTACATTTTCATTTGTAAAATCATATACTCTATAATACTTTTCCATGTTATCACCCCTGACTCGCAATATTCTAACACATATCCATTATTTTTTCAAGAAAAAACTAATAAGATTATTTATTAGTTAATTTATCTATAATATCTTTAGAAACATTCTTTCCTTCGAAAGCTCTAAGTATTTCTATTGGTAAAGCGAATATTATTGTATTTGATTGATCTGATGAAACATCATTTATTGTTGATAAAGTTCTTAGGTGTAAAGCACCTGGAGATGCACTTAATGTTTCAGCAGCTTCAGCTAAGTTTTTAGAAGCTTCAAGTTCTCCTGCTGCTTTAGTAATAACAGCTTGTTTTTCTCTTTCTGCTTCTGCTACTTTAGCAATTACTCTTTTCATCTCACCTGGAAGAGCAACATCTTTAAGCTCTACATTTTGAACTTTTATACCCCATCCATCAGTTGCTTCATCTACTATTTCGCAAATATTTACAGAGATTTGTTCTCTGCCAGTTAATAATTCATCAAGAGTTACTGAACCAACAATATTTCTCATTGTAGTTTGAGCAAGTTGACTAATCGCATAATGAAAATTTTCTACACCAAGTAAAGCTTTAGATGCATCAAATATATTGTAATAAATAACTGCATTTATTTTTACAGATACATTATCTTTTGTTATAACTTCTTGTTCTGGAACATCTATAACCTTAGTTCTTATATCTATCTTTTTAAATGATTGAAATATAGGTAAAACAAGTCTCCATCCAGGTTCCATTATTCCTGAAAACTTACCACAAGTAAACTTAACACCTCTTTCATATTCGCTAATTTGTTTAATTGACCCTAATAAAATTACAATAACGACAAATAATAAAAATATCATAACATACCACCTTCCTAATTTAATTTTAACATATATTTTTTTTCTTAACAATAAATTATATGAAAAAAGAATTAATATTTTCTTAATATCAATTCTTTTACTTTTTCTTCTAAATATTCTTTTTGCTTTTCTTTTTCAATTTTATTTATATCTATAGGTTTACCTATATTTAATCTTAATTTATTTCTTTTAAACTCTCCACCTATACCAAAGGGTACAATTGGTACTTTTGTCTTACTAGCGATACTAGTAACACCATCTTTAAAAGGTAATAAAACATTATCAGTTTTATTTCTAGTTCCTTCAGGAAATATACCTAAAACTTCACCGCTTTTTAATATTCTAAAAGATTCTTTTATTGCTTTTATATCAACATTATTTCTATCTACAGGAAATGCACCCATCTTACTAAAAATATTTTTTAATATTTTTAATTTAAATAATTCTTTTTTAGCCATAAAGTGTATTTCATCATCTATGCTAGTAATCAGTATTACTACATCAAACATATTCTTGTGATTACCAGCAAGAATATAAGGTTTATCTGGTAAGTTTTCTAAACCGGTTACTTTTGTATTAAAAACTAATTTCATAGGCATAGTTAATAATTTTTTTATACTTTTATAAAATTTTATATTATATTTATTTTGCACAAAACCACCTATTTAATTATATCACAATTTATAAAATATATAAAAAAAGTAAAAATTATTTTACTTTTTGTCTTTCTCTTTCTTGCATTATATAACTATTAAACTTATCTTTTAAACCTAATTTAGTTATATATTCTATATTAGATTTTGATTTTTTTAATATCCAATCTAACTTTTTTAAAACATTTTGACATTCTGTACTATTTTGTAATAAAGTCCTAATATTATTTATAATGTTTTCTACTTCTTCTATATTCATTTCTATAATTTGATTGTTCTACATTAGCACTCTTAAATAAATCACTAATTAATTTTATAGTAACTTCATCTTCATCACAAACAGCATCAGTTTTAATACAATTTAAATTATATAGATCAATTGTATCAACTATACCATCCCAATATTTTTCTGTTATTACATCTAAAAATGGTGTTTGTTTAGGAACCAAATAATTATTTGTTTTAAATAAATTATCTTCTAATGTATACTTTCCTAAATAATATAAAAATTTTAAAGGAATTTTGGTATTTTTTAGAGATTTTTCGCTCATTATAACTCTATCAAATGTTTTTTGAGAATCAATATACTTTTCTAAAACATTAACTACATCCATGTAATCAAGTTCAATTTCAAACTTTAATAATTCATTCCCACTAATTAAATAAATATAATCATAAAAATTTTTTTCTTTGTATTTTCTTCTCTATCTTACATTTCTAAACTTGAATGTTCCATAATAATTGGTAATAAAAACATATCATCACTTCCTTAAGTTTATATTTTAGAACATCCAAACTATCTATGTCAACGAATAAATTTTAATATTATACACAATATATTACTGGAGGTAATTATGAAAAAAGATAAACAAAATATAAAGTGTGATGTATATGATTGTAAATATTGTGATTTAGAAGTTGAGTACTGCAGTTTAAGAGAAATAAAAGTTAGTAATTGTAATAAAAATAAAGAAAAAGAAGCAACTATGTGTGATAGTTATTCCCCTAGAAAAGACTAATAAGTCTTTTTATTTACTTTTTTATACTTTTGTAGTAAAATTATAGCGTGAGATGTGTTATAATATTTATCTCAAAGTTTAGGTGATTTTATGTATATAAAAGAATTAAATAATGCTGAGTTTAATTTATTCACTGATAGTTATCCACAATTTTCTATATATCAAACAAGTGAATATGGATTTATTATGAATACTCAAAATTACACTTCATTATTTTTAGGTCTTATTGATAATTATGAAAGAATAGTTGCAGCAAGCCTTATTTTAATAGAAAAAGAAGGTATTTTTAAGTATGCATATGCACCTAAAGGCTTCTTAATAGATTATTCAAACAAAGAATTAGTAGAACAATTCACTAATCTTATAAAAGAATATCTTGGAAAGAAAAAAATAATGGCTATAAAAATAAATCCAATGATTATTAAAAGTTCATATGATTATAACACAGATTCTACTAGAATTAATCCTGAGTTTCAAAATCAAATGGATTTTCTTAAATCATTAGATTACTATCACCTAGGTTATAATAATCTATTTGAAGCATTTAAACCTAGATATGATGCGATTATTGATTTAAATAAACCTATAACTACTCTATTCGGTAATATGAATAAAAACTTTAAAAATAAAATTAAAAGCGCGGATAGAAACGGTGTTAGAGTTGTAAAAGGAACTAGTGATCAATTAGATTACTTATATGAACAAGTAAAAAATAAATATCCAAGAGATAAAAAATATTTTGAAGACGTATTATTTTTCTTTAAGAAAAGGAATATGATCGATTATTATTATGCAAAACTTGATACTAATGCTTATTTAATAAACGTACAAAAGAAATATCAAAAACAAATGGATTTGTGCAACAAATTAAATAATAAATTATTTAAAAATGCTGGAAAAAATAATAATAAGCTAATTACTAATAAAATATATGAAGAAAACAAACTTAATGAATTAAAAAATGAATTAGTATTCGCTACTAAATTATTAAAAGAAAGTCCAGATGGTATATTACTTGCTACTATGTTAATTGCTAAATATAGAGATGAAGTATATATATTCATGGATGGATATAATAAAGATTTTAAAAAGTTAAATGCTAAACATTTAATGACTTGGAAATTAATTGAAAAATATTCTAAAGAAAAGTATAAAAGATTTAATTTAGGTGGGATGACAAACCCTTATATAAAAAATGATAAGTATAAAGGATTAAATGAGTTTAAATTAAGTTTTAATGCAAGATGTGTAGAATACATAGGAGATTTAGAACTAATTACTAATCAAAAACTATATAACTTATATAGAAACTCTAAACCCATTAGATACATACTAAAAAGAGACAAATAAGTCTCTTTTCTTTTTATAAAATATATGCAAAAAAAACTTGAGATAACCTCAAGTTTTGGCTCTAGATAATCTAGTGGGGAGTTAAATTTATGTAAAGCATTCAAAAATAAGGGTTAATCCCTTATTTTTTACGTTTTATAATTTTTATTGTTTTTTTACGGCTGATAACGTTTATTTTTT
>CALVVM010000024.1 GCA_944363855.1 uncultured Bacilli bacterium | reverse complement strand
TGTGTATAATATTAAGTGTGTTGGATTTATTATCTTTCTTTGAGCGGAAACTATAATACTCCAACACTTTTTATTTTGCAAGTTTTTTTTGGATTATAATGACTTTTCGTTAGAAATTTGGTACAATTAAAGTGGTGATAATATGAAAGCACTTACAATTAAGCAACCTTGGGCAAGTCTTATTATAGAAGGTTATAAAAAATATGAATTTAGAAGTTGGAAGACTAATTATAGAGGTAAAATATTAATACATGCAGGTCTTTCTCTAGAAAAAGATGTGCAAGAAAGATTTAAAGATTATAATTTAGATTATCAATTAGGTTATATAATAGGTGAAGCAGAAATAGTAGATTGCATATTAGTAGATGAAAAATTTAATGAAGAATTAAGAAATATAGATCCTATAGTGTATGGAAGAAGTAATCATGTAGAAAATTATGCTTGGAAATTAGAAAATATAAAAAAATATGATAATCCAATACCTTGTAAAGGTAAGTTAGGATTATGGAATTATGAAGGTGAATTATGATACATAAAATGAATTTAAACGATGGACCATTTAATAATATAAAGAGTGGATTTAAAACTATTGAAATGAGATTGTATGATGAAAAAAGAAGAATGATTAATGATGGAGATATTATAGAGTTTACGAATAGAATAACAAATGAAAAAATAAGTACTAAAGTAATTAAATTATACATATTCAATAATTTTGAAGAATTATATAAACAATTTGATAAGATTAGTTTAGGATATAAAGAAAATGAAATTGCCAGTCCAAATGATATGAATATCTATTATTCTAAAGAAGAACAAGAAAAATATGGAGTAGTTGGTATAGAAATAAAATTAAAATAAGAATAATATGTATTCTTATTTTTTGTTTAGTGATTTATATTCTTCTAAAGTTAATTTGTTTTTGTAAATATAAGTTGCAATATCTATTCCGACATATCTATAATGCCATGGCTCATATTTAAAACCAGTGATATGAAACTTTCCTTTGGGATATCTAAGAATGAATCCGTATTTATAGGCATTTTTTTTCATCCAATCAAATTCTTTAGTACTTTCAAAATTATCATAATCTAAACTCTCATTAGCAACATCAATAGCTAATCCTGTTTGATGTTCAGAATGTCCTGCTCTAGCACTAGCTATATCTGCGTAATAAAAGCCTTTATCTAAAACGTAATTATTATAAAGTTTTTCTTGATATTCATAACTTCTATAAGTAGAAACTGCAACTATATTGAAACCTTTTTTTTTAGCATCCTTAGCCATATTTTCAAAGTTAATTCTTGCTTCTTTTCTTAAATATTTATTTTCACAAGAGTATTTGACATTTATTATCTCTAAATCATCAGGTATATAATCACTAGTTAGTTTATTATTTTTATTAACTAAATAATCATAAGAAGTAGGATTGTATAGTGTATTTACGTCTTTATAAAAATCGTTTTCAAGTATAATAAGTAAAAGTATATAAATTATTTTTTCCATAATATCACCATTATATTATATGAAAAAAAGATAGTAAAAACTATCTTAAAAAGTATGCATAATATTCTTCATATGTAATATCATTTTCGTAAATATAGGTTGCTATTTCAACTCCCACATACCTATAATGCCATGATTCAAATATATAACCTGTAATATATTCTTTATCTTTAGGATATCTCATGATAAATCCATATTTATGGGCATTATCTTTCAACCATTTATATTCATCAGTATTTTCAAAGTCATCAAATGAAACGTTTTTAGCATTTGTTAAATCTGCAGAATATCCAAGTTGGTGTTCTGAATATCCTGGTCTAGCAGAGTAGGTATCAGCATTTTTAACTCCATCAGCTTTAACATAATTATTGTAAAGTGTAGATTGAAAATTATAACTTCTATATCCCGTTGTGACTTTAATAGTTAAATTATTTTCTCTTGCAGCATCTGCCATTTTAACAAAATTATCATACGCAGCATCAACTAGTTGAGCTTTATCTCTAGCATATATTCCAGTAACACTCACTAAATTATCTGGAACAAAATCTTTTTCTAAATAGTTATACTTATTAACTAGAGTATACATTTCTTTAGTTAAATCTGATTTTGTAGAATCAGTATAAAATTCATAATCTAAATTAGAATTAATTCTAGTAACTATTTCTTTATAAGATAAGTCTTTATGATTTTCATAATAATTTAAATATCTATCTAAATAATCGACTATAAAATATTCTTCATTTATAAATGATAGGGTAGTAGAATCTAAATTTATATTTTTATTTTCATATTCATTTACATATTTAATAATTCCATCAATATTATCAAATTTTTTTAAATAAGTAATATATTTATCTATATTATCTTTTTTAAAACTTTCATGATTTATAAGATTAAATATTTTTAAATAATCAATATCGCTATTCTTTAAAGTATAATCTAAATATAAATCTAATTTATCTTTATTATAATTTTCACTTGTAATTATATAAACTAAATTACTATTATAATCATATTTATATATTATATTTAATTCGTTTTTACTTAATTTTTCTAATTCTTTAATTTCAAGATTACTATAACCAATATTTTTTAACCTGTTATTGTTCTTACTAAATAAAATTAATAAAGTAAATATTATAATTACAACAATAATAAAGAGTATTAAAATATTTTTAATTTTTAATTTTCTTTTTTTCATCTTATCACCATAATAATTATACAATAAAAATAAAATAAAAAAAAGGAGTTTAATCCTTTTCTACAAAATATGCATAGTATTCATCGAATGTAATATTGTTTTCATAAATATAGGTAGCAGCTTCAATTCCTACATAACGATAGTGCCAAGATTCATATTCATATCCTGTTAAATATTCTTTATCTTTAGGATATCTTAATATAAAACCATATTTATGAGCATTATCCTGTAACCATTTAAATTCATCAAATTCTTCAAAAGTTTTTGCAGAAGAACCATAAGTTTGAATATCTATAGAAAGTCCTGTTTGATGTTCTGAAAATCCTGCTTTAGCAGCAATCTTGTTAGCAGCTTCTTCACCACGTGTGTTTTTATATTCATTATATATTTCTTCTTGATCTTCATAACTTCTATAAGACGAATTAATTATTAAAGTTAAATTTTCATTTTTAGCAGCTTTAAACATACTTAAGAACGCATCAAATGTTTCACTAGTTACCATTTGATTATCTCCATAACTGTATTGCTTACTAACCTTAACCATATTATCAGAATTATAAGTATTATCTAAACTATAAAATTTGTTAGTAAGCATTAATTCGTTCTTCGAAATATCTGTTTTTTTAGTACTAGTATACCATTCATTATCTGCGCCTACGTTTATGATTGCTACTGTGTCTTTTAAATCTCTACCATTTTCACTCAAATATTCTATATATTTTTTTAAGTTTTTTTCTAAAAAATATTTTTCATTTATTAAAGGAATAACATTTTTATTATATTCTATAGATATTAAATAATCTTTAGTTTTATCTTTCATTTTTTCAATTTCGACTACATCTTCTTTAGAATAGCCAAGTTTCAACAGTTTATATTCATAAGTTTTGTGGTAATTAATAGTCCTAACTGCAAATATAATACTGAATGCGATTAGAGCAACTATAAATAGTAACACAATAATAGGTTTCATTTTTAATTTTCTTTTCATATCATCACCATTATTATTGTAGCACACTTCTCTTAAAAATTATACATAAAAATGTAATTGTGCTATAATTAAATAGGTGATTGATGTGATAGGAATAATAGTAGCTGAAGAAAAAGAATTATTAGAAGTAAAAAAAATAATAAATAATTTAAGAGAAAAATATATATATGAAAAAAAATTTTATATAGGAAGTATAGAAGAAAAAGAAGTTGTTTTAGTAAAAAGTAATGTAGGTAAAGTTAATAGTGCAAGAGTTACTCAAATACTAATTGATAATTTTGATATAGAATTAGTTATAAATGTAGGTACTGCAGGTAGTGTTGATAATAGTTTAGAAATAGGGGATGTAGTAGTTGCTACAGAACTAGTTCAATATGATTTTGATGTAACACCTTTTGGTAGAAAATTAGGTGAAATTGAAAATATTGGAGAAAGTATAAAAGTAGATGAAAAATTTTTAAAACTATTTGATAATATAAATGTAAGAAAAGGAATAATTGCTAGTGGAGATAAGTTTATAGTAAATAGAGAAGATAAAGATAATATTAGAAATATATTTAAAGCACTTGCAATAGAGATGGAAGGGGCTAGTATAGCTCAAGTGTGTTTTCTTGATAAAATACCATTTTTAGTAATTAGATCTATTACTGATAAACTTGATGGTTCATCAAAAATAGATTTTGAAAAGTTCTTAGAATCATCCTCTAAAAATGCAGCAAACATTTTAAAAGAAATATTAAAAAAGTATTAGAAATCTAATACTTTTTATTTATTAATAGTACATATATTTGCTATGATGTATATGTGGATATATTTGAAAGATATCATATGCTTTCCCTTTCTATTTATCAATAGATAAAAGAAAGGTGGTGATAGTTATGACAAAAAGAGAATTTTCTCAATTTATTATAATATTACTACTATTTGTAGTTGTAATGATTTTACTCCTAAAATAGCAAAAGCATCTGATTTCAACAACTGTTGATATCAGATGCTACCCATTGAAGGGAAACATTTGATTCGCGACAATCAAATATATCCACTTTTATTATATGAAGATTTCCTTCACTAATTACATTTTAGCACATCTTTCTCTTTTTTTCAAGTTAGTTTTATTGTATAATGTTATGTAGGTGGTAGTATGTTAGAAACAATAAAAAATAATACTATAATAATTTGTAATAATAATTATAAAATACAAATATTAAAAGATATAAAAAAATTAATTAATATTAAGTTTATGAGTATGGATGAGTTTATAAAATCATACTACTTTGATTATGATGAAAAAACAATTCTTTATGTAATAAAAAAATACAATATAAAATATGAAATTGCTTTAGAGCATTTAAATAATTTAATATATATTGAAGATAAAAATTATAATAATAAAAAATTAGATTTTTTAGTAAATTTAAAAAAAGAATTGATAGACAATAATTTACTTATATTTAATATTAAATTTAAAAACTTAATAAAAGATAAAGAAATTATTATTTATAATTATTCATTAAGTAAGTTTGAAAAATATTTGTTAAGAGACTTAAATTATCAAGTAATAGAAAATAAAACCAAAGAATATATGCCCACTATTTATGAATTTAATACGGTAGAAGAAGAAGTAGAATATGTTGCTAGAAAAGTTAGTGAACTTATAAATAATGGTGTAGATATAAATAATATTAAGCTTACAAACGTTAGCTCAGATTATATAAATATAATAACTAAAATATTTAATTTTTATAATCTAAAAATAAATAAGTTTAATAATATACCTATAATTTCTACTGTAATAGGTAAAACATTTTTTGAAAATTTAAGTAGTGTAGAAAGTGCAGTAGAATCTATAGAAAAATATAATACTACAGATACCTATAATAAAATTATAAATATGTGTAATAAATATGTGTGGTGCGATGATATAGATGATTTAAAAATACTTCTAGAATATGAATTAAAAAATACATATATAGAAAATACTAAATACACAAATATGATAGAAGTAGTAGATTATGAGTCTTATGATTTTAAAGAATATTATGTGTTTATGTTAGGGTTTAATCAAAGTATAATACCTAAACTATTTAAAGATGAAGATTATATTGAAGATAATATTAAACCTGATTATTTAGATAACACTATAGAAAAAAATAAAAAAGAAAAAGAAGATACAATTAAATCTATAAAAAATATAAAGAATTTAACTATAACTTATAAGTTAAAAAATTCATTTACAACTTTTTATCCATCTAATTTAATAGATGACTTAGATTGTACTGTAGAAAAAATAGAACTTGATTATAAAACTAGTTATAGCCAGTTGAGTGATAAAATTACTTTAACTAATATGTTAGATAATTTAATTAAGTTTGGATCTATTGATACTAATTTAAATCTATTAAACTCTAATTATGATATTCCATATAATATTTATTCACATTCTTTTACAGGGTTAAGTAAAGATAAATTAAATAATTTTATTAAGTCTTTAAATAGTTTTAATTTATCTTATTCAAGCATGGATAATTATAATAGATGTGCTTTTAGGTTTTATATAGATAAAATATTATGTTTAAAAGATAATTTAGATTTATTTAGTGTTACTTTAGGTAACATATATCATGACGTTCTTGAAAAAGCAGTAAAGGAAAATATAGATGTAGAAAAGGAAGTTTATAAATATGTAAGTGATAATGAAATAAACTTAACTAATTCTAATAAATTTTTCTTAAATAGAACCATAAAAAATATAGAATATCTAATTGAAGTATTAAAAAAACAAAGTAGTTTTTCTAATTTAAAAAATATAGAAACAGAAAAGTTTGTTAAGATACCTTTAAAAGATAATATCAATTTTGTAGGATTTATAGATAAAATTGTTTACAACACAATAAATGATATAACAATTGCTTCTATTATTGATTATAAAACTTATGTTAAGAAACCTAGTTTAAAATATATAGATAGTGGTATTGGATTACAACTTCCAACTTATATGTTACTATCTAAATATAGTTTTAAGAATATTAGATTTGCAGGTTTTTATTTACAAAACATCACACTTGATAATAAATCAGAAAGTGATAAAGAAAAAAGTTTGAAACTTATAGGCTATACAAATACAGATAAAGAAATATTAAAAGAGTTTGATAGTAATTATATGGATAGTAGTGTTATTGATGGAATAAAGGTAAATAATGATGGAAGTTTCAGTGCTAATAGTTTAAAACATATGTTAAATGATAATGAGATAAATGAAGTTATTGATATAACAAAAGAAAAAATAGATGAAACAATTAATAATATATTAGAATCTAAGTTTGATATAAATCCTAAATATGATAAAGCTAATATAGGTTGTGAATTTTGTAAATATAAAGATTTATGTTTTATGAAAGAATATGATTTTGTTAAAATTAAATCAAGTGATTTATTTGATGTTGATGGTGATGATATATGATGGAAATAGTTTTAAAAATAATTCAATGTGCAGAAGTATCAATAAGGAATAATTATGGAACAACTTTAAAACAATTATTATTAACTATGCCTTTTAATGAAGTTGTTGAATTGATTTGTTTAGATAGAAAAATTATAGAAATGATAAATTATTATGATTGTTTTGAACAATTTGTTAATTTTTTAAAACAACGAAAATTTGAACAGCGTGATAAAATTATACAAACAATAAGCAATCAAGATATAGAATTTTCTAAGGGTAAATTGGGAAATTATTCGTTATCAGAATCAGAAATGAAAATTATTTTTGAAGCACTTAAAAGGAATCTAGGTATATATGAAAAACTTTATTTAGATAAAATTTACAAGGTAGAAACGACACTTAATAATACTATTTTACTAAATATTGGACATGCTAAACTTTTTCATTTATTAGGATTTGATTTTCGTGATATGCAAGAAAATTATAAAGAACAAATTATAAAAGTAGTTCCAGAAATGAAAGAAGTATTAGATAAAAACTATATAAGAATGTGTATAGAAAATGATGTTAGTTTATTAAAAGCTCTTCTTACAATTATAAAAAAAGAAGAGGATATTATTTGTGCTGTGGCAGAAGGAGAATTATCTGATAAGATTTTTACTTCTCCAAAAATAAAAACAAAGAATTTTGCATTTGAAAGACTAGGTTTAATAGAATCTCCGAGTGGTGTTATATTTTATACACCTTCATCAAACGAAAGAATAAAAAGCGATATATTTATTCTTAGAGATTTTATTAGAGATTATAAATTAAACTGGATTTTTAATGGTTATGCACACGAAATAGAAATTGAATTAGCAAAATCTTTAAACAGACAAAGAACAGTAATTGCTAAAAACGCTGAGACTTTATTAGTTGAACCAGACGCTAGTAAGAGATTTGATGGACAAGTTGTTGGAATATCAAGTGCAGTGGGAAGTATGAATAGAAGTAAATTTGATTTTAAAGCCTCTACATTATCAAGTTATTCTGATGTTTCAAATATAATAAAAACGGATTTTGAATTTGATGAAGACAATATTAAATTTATGGCTTTAAAAATAATTTCTAATTTTCCTAATTTAGATTTAAGTAATTTACAAGAGATAGTGAAAGAAAATTCAAATAAAAAATAAATAAAGTAGGTGATTATATGAGTAAATGGACAAATGAACAAGAGCAAGCCATAACACAAACAGGTACTAATATAATTGTATCTGCAGGAGCAGGTTCAGGAAAAACAGCTGTACTTACAGAACGTACTATTAGAAAACTATTAAATGGTGGTAATATAAATAGATTATTAATTTTAACGTTTACTAATGCTGCTGCAGGAGAAATGAAGGATAGAATTAGAAAAGCTATAAAGGAAGCGGGTTTAAAAGAACAATTAAATTATATAGACTCTGCTTATATAACGACATTTGACTCATTTGCTTTATCTCTTGTTAAGAAATATCACACTCTCCTTGGACTTTCACCTAATATATCTATTATGGATAATTCTATAGAAGTCTTAAAGACTAATGAAATAATAGATGAAATATTTGAAAATATGTATGGTGATGAAAACTTTGAAAAACTAATAAATGACTTTTGTATTAAAAGTGATGATAATATAAAAGAGATTGTTAAAGAAATATCAAAGAAATTAGATTTAATACCTGAAAAGAAAGTATATTTAGAAAATTATATAAATACTCATTTTAATGATGAATTTATAGATAATGAAATAAATAAATATTTGAGAATTATAATTAGTACTAAAGATTCTATAAATGAACCTTATAAAGAACTAATTGCTAGAGTAAACAATAAATTTATAGAAACTTTTAATTTAGAACCAATACTTAGTTCAAATACTTATGATGAAATAAAAACAAATATTTCTTTAGTAGGTAGTCCTAGAAAAAATAAAGAATGTTTAGAAGATTACAAAATATATAAGGATGAAATAAGTAGTATTATAAAAAGATTAAAAGATTTAACTAGGTTTGAAAACATAGAAGAAATGAAAGAATCTTTACTTTCTACTAAACCTTATATAATTGCAATAAGTAATATAATAAATGAGTTTGATGATAAGTTTAATAAATATAAAAAAGAAAATGATTTATATACGTTTGCTGATATAGCTTTAATGGCTATAAAAATATTAAAAGAAAATGAAGATATTAAAGAAGAATTAAAAAATAGTTTTGATGAAATAATGGTAGATGAATATCAAGATACTTCAGATATACAAGAAGAGTTTATAAACTTGATTGCTAATAATAATTTATATATGGTAGGTGATATTAAACAATCAATTTATAGATTTAGACATGCTAATCCTTATATATTTAGAAATAAGTATAAAGATTATTCTAATAATGATGGTGGTATTAAGATAGATTTACTTAAAAACTTTAGATCAAGAGAAGAAGTCTTAAATAATATAAACTTAATATTTAATTTAATAATGGATGAAAATATAGGGGATGCTGAATATAAAGAATCTCATCAAATGAATTTTGGTAATAAGACTTATATTGAAGAATGTAAGACAGACCAAAATAATGATATGGAAATACTTACATATAATCCTAAAGAAATAGAAGATTTTTCTAATGATGAAGTAGAAGCGTTTACTATTTGTTATGATATAAAAGAAAAAATAGAAAATAAATATTTAGTTGTAGATAGAGAAACAAAAAAATTAAGAGAGTGTAAATATAGTGACTTCGCTATTATAATGGATAGAAGAACTAGTTTTGATTTATATAAGAAAATATTTGAATATGTGGGGATTCCTATTCTTCAAATAAAAAATGAAAAACTTACTTTAGGCGATGATTTAACTGTTTTAAAGAACTTAATAAATTTAATAGTAAAAATAAATCTAAATGAAATGGATGAGAATTTTAAATATTATTTTGCTAGCGTATCTAGATCTTATTTATTTAAAACAAATGATGAAGAGATATTTGATATAATTAAATCTAATAGATTTTATCAAACAGATTTATATAAAAAGTGTAAGAATATAAATATATTTGAAATATCTAATTTAGATTTGTTAAATAAAATAATAGAAGAGTTTAATTACTATGAAAAATTAATTACTATCGGTAATATAAATGAATCTATGATAAAGATAGATTACTTAAAAGATTTAAGTATTAACTTATCAAATATTGGATATACGCCTATTGATTTTGCTAAATATTTAAGTGATATGATAGATAATGGTTCAATAGAATATTCATTAAATAGTGATAATAGTAATACTGTTAAAATATTAAATATACATAAAAGTAAAGGTCTTGAATATAGTATTTGTTATTTTTCCGGATTATTTAAAAGAAGTAATGATGAAGATAAAAAGGCAAAGTTTATAGTTGATTCAAAATATAATATTATTACACCTTATATAGATGACGGAATAAAACAAACTATACTAAAAGACTTATTATTAGATATTGAAAATAAAGAAAGTATAAGTGAGAAAATAAGATTATTTTATGTAGCACTTACTCGTACAAGAGAAAAATTTATTATAATATGTCCGCTTGATAAAGATGGTGAAGGTTATAATACCTTAATTCCAGATAGTATTAGATTAAGCTATAATAAAATAAGTGATATGTTAGAATCTATTATTCCAGTGCTTTTACCATACATTAAAGATATCGATTTTAATAAAGTTATATTAACTAAAGATTTTGAAAAAATTAAATCTTATAATTATAAAAAAGGATTAAAAAATGTAGATACAAAAATAGAAAAAATAAGAAATAATATTGAATATGAAGTATTAAATGAATCTAGATTTTCTAAAGTTACTAATAAGTTAATAACTAAAGATGAATATAATAATATGAAAGAAGGTACTAAATTACACTATCTATTTGAAACAGAAGATTTTAAGAATAGTAGTAATCCATATATATTAAATTTTATAAAACATATTGATTTAAATTATATAAACTGTTTTAAAGAATATGAATTTATTTATGAACAAGAAAATGAAGTAAAACATGGTTTTATAGATTTAATGTTAGAGTATGAAGATTATATAGATATCATAGATTATAAGATGAAAAATATAACTGATGAAAATTATTTAAAACAATTAAATGGATATAAAGATTATATAGAAAGTATAACTAAAAAGAAAGTAGACATTTATCTTTATTCAATATTAGATGATAATTTACAAAAATTAAATTAAACTCAAATTTTTGAGTTTTTTTAATTTTTATAGTTTTTGTAAAATTGCTAAGTTTTTTATGCAGTTTCTTTTAATATTTAGTTAAAATGAATAATTTTTGTTAAATTATATTTACAGAAATAAAAAAACTGTTTTTTGATTTTATTTTAGGAATGTGATAATAATGTAATTACTGAAAGGAGTAATTATGTTAGAAGAAATAAAAATAGAAAATCTCATATATGAAATAAGAGGTAAACAAGTGATGCTTGATAGTGATTTAGCTAAACTTTATGGTTGTAAGAATGGAACTAAAGATATCAATAAAGCTGTAAAAAGAAATCTCGATAGATTTCCTGAAGACTTTTGTTTTAAACTTAATGACGAAGAATTAAAACTGCTAAGGTTCCAAAGTGGAACCTTAGAATTAAAACAAGGACAATATTCAAAATATAATCCACATGTCTTTACAGAACAAGGAGTTGCAATGCTTGCTACTGTTTTAAAGACGGAGAATGCTTCAAATGTTAGTATAAAAATAATGAGAACTTTTGTTGCAATGAGACATTTTATAAATGAAAACAAAGACATATTCAAAAGATTAACAACAGTAGAATATAAGCTGTTGGAATATGATGAAAACTTTGAAAAAATATTTAACGCATTAGAACCTAAAAAGTTAGAAAAACAAAAAATATTTTTTAATGGTGAGATTTATGATAGTTATAGTTTGATAATAGATTTAATAAAAGAAGCACAAGAAAAAATAATTATAATAGATAATTATATAGATAAAAGTATATTAGATATGTTAGTGTATAAAAAAGAAAATGTAGGTACAGAACTAATAACTAGTAGTCATTATTTAACTAAATTAGATATAAATAAGTTCAATAAACAATATCCTAATTTAAATATAAAATATAGTAATTTATTTCACGATAGATTTATAATTATTGATAATACCTTATACCACCTAGGTGCCTCCTTAAAAGATTTGGGTAAGAAATGTTTTGCTATAAATAAAATAGAAGATAAAGAAATTTTATATAATTTAATTAGTAAACTATAGTATTGCAATTTAACTTTTTAGTGATATAATAATCGCTATAGGTGACATTATGTTAGAAAAATTACAATATAAAAATATAAAAAAATATAAAATATATATACCTTTTGACATAAATACAAACAGCAAATTATTTTTTGATAAAGATTTAATACACAAGATTCCTTTTGTCAAAGAAAGGGGGTTAGATAATCTTCTAAAATATCTTGGTAAATTAAATCTTAAAGAACTTGTTGAGATAAGAAAATTAATCTATTATGAAGATTTAATAGTTGGATATAGCATGAAAAATTATAAAGGTTATAAGAGTTTAAGAAAATTTAGATATAGAAAGTTAGATTTAAAAAAAGAAGATTGCCTTAAAATTATTAAATCTGTTGAAGTTTTATCTGAAAACAAAATATCTTTTTTTGATTCACATTTAGGAAATATATTATTAAACCCCAAAACTAAAGATATTAAAATATGTGATATTGATGGACTAGTGTTAAAAGAAAGTACTGATTTAGGTTATAGAGAATTAAAGAGTTTGTTGATATTTTTATTATCATATCTTTACAATATAAAAGATTGCGATATTAGAAATTATTTAAATAGTGGAGATTATGTTTTTAATAATTTATTTATAGATGGGTGTAAACTAGGAGAAGAAAAATTAACTATCGAAAAGATAAAACTAATAGTTAATAACATAACAAATAAAATAATATACCAAGAAAGAAAATATATAATAGATAAATCCATTGAATTAAGTGAAACTGGATATGCAAAATATAACAGATTTTAAAAACATGTTAGAAATAATATGTTTTTTCATGATATAATAATTATGGTGATGTTATGGAAAAGATAATTATGGTAGATGGAAATAACTTGCTTTTTAGAAGTTATTATGCAACAGCCTATAACGGTAATTTTATGAAAAATAGCAAAGGGTTTCCTACAAATGCTTTATTTGGATTAACTAATATGATAAATAAAATCATTGCAGAAGAAAATCCAAACTATATATTAGTCGCTTTTGATAAGGGTAAAACTTTTAGACATGATAAGTATGATTTTTATAAAGATGGCAGATTAGAAACCCCTGAAGAGTTAAAAGTTCAATTTCTTAAAGCAAAAGAATTATTAACTGCTATGGGAATTAAATATTATGAAATTGATAATTATGAAGCAGATGATATTATAGGGACGTTTGCTAAATATTGTGATATACCTGATGATAAATATGAAGGTTTAATTATAAGCAGTGATAAAGATTTATTACAATTGATTTCAGATCAAGTAGAAGTTAAATTACTAAAATCAAAAGATTACATAAGATATAATGTAGATAATTTTAAAGAAGAATGGGGTATAGATCCTATAAATATAATAGATTTAAAAGCTTTAATGGGAGATCCTAGTGATAATATTCCAGGAGTTAAAGGAGTAGGCGAAAAAACTGCTTTAAAACTTTTACAAGAATATAAAACATTAGATGGTGTATATGAAAATATAGATAAAATAAAAGGAGCTTTACAAACAAAACTTATAAACGATAAAGAAAACGCATATATGAGTTATGAGATTGCTACTATTTATAAAGATGTCCCACTAGATATAAATATACCCGATATTAAATATTTAGGAAATAAACCAGAACTTATAGATATTTATAATGAGTTAGAATTTTATTCTTTAATTAGAAATATAAAAATAGGAAAAGAAGAAAAAAAAACTAAAAAATTAGAATATAAAGAAATAAAAAGTATAGATGAAATAAATATAAATGAAGATAGTGCTATATATTTAGAACTTGATAATGATAATTATCACCAAGCTAATATAATAGGCATGGGTGTTTATAATAAAAATAATGCTTTATATATTAGTGCAGATTTATTAAAACAAAATCCAGAGTTTTTAAATAAAGTAAATCTATACACATATGATTATAAAAAACTTTTAGTAACTTTCAAGAAAAATAATCTTAATACATCTAATGTAGTATTTGATACAGCTATTGCTGCTTATTTGTTAGAATATAATTTAAAAGATGATATTGCTTATTTATCTAATCAATTAGATTATAAAATACCATTTAAAACAGATATAGCTAAAGACAATTTAGATATTAAAGAGATTGTAGTAGAGAAAGCAAAATTCATTTATGAAACTAAAGAAAAGTTTGAAAATGAATTAAAAGATAAAGAAATGTATTCTTTATTTAAAGATATAGAATTACCTTTAAGTGAAGTATTAGCTGACATGGAGTATACAGGTTTTAATATAGATAAAGATAAACTTGTAGATATGGGAGAAGAAATAAAAATAAAAATAGAACTTTTAAGTAAAACTATTTATAATTATGCAGGATGTGAATTTAATATCTCATCACCAATTCAATTAAGTGAAGTATTATTTGAAAAACTTAATTTACCTCATGGTAAAAAAGGTAAAAATGGATATTCAACAGCTGCTGATGTACTAGAAAAATTAAAAGATAAACATCCAATAATAGAAAGTATTTTAGAATATAGATTACTTACTAAACTTTATAGTACTTATATAGAAGGTTTAATAAATTATATTTATGAAGATAATAAAATACATACAATTTATACACAAACCTTAACACGTACAGGTAGACTTTCTAGTATAGAACCAAATTTACAAAATATTCCAATAAGAAATGAATATGGTAGATTAATTAGAAAAGCCTTTATACCAAGTGATGATTCAATAATAGTAAGTGCGGATTATTCTCAAATAGAACTTAGAATATTCTCTTGTATGGCAAACATTGAATCTTTAAAAGAAGCATTCTTAAATAATATAGACGTTCATACTAAAACTGCTAGTGATATATTTAAAGTACCTATTGAAGCAGTTACTAAAGATATGAGAAGAATGGCCAAGGCAGTTAACTTTGGAATTATTTACGGTATAAGTGGATTTGGACTTTCTGAAAACTTAAATATAGATACTAAAGAAGCTACTAAGTTTATAAATGAATATTATGAGACTTATCCAGGTATTAAAGCCTATAAAGAAGAAAGTATTAAAAAGGCTCATGAAGATGGATTTGTTAAAACTAAATTTAATAGGATTAGAACAATACCAGAGTTAAAAAATAAAAATTATATGATTAGGAGTGGCGCTGAAAGAATGGCATTAAATACACCAATACAAGGTACTGCTGCTGATATAATTAAGATTGCTATGGTAAAATTATTTAATGAGTTTAATAAAAATAATTTAAAAAGTAAAATACTTGTTACTGTACACGATGAACTTGTTGTAGATTGTAAAAAAGATGAATTTGAAACAGTAAAAAAACTAATGAAAGAAGTTATGGAAAGTGTTATAGAACTTGAAGTACCACTTCTAGTAGATATAGAGTATGGAGATAACTGGTATCAAGCAAAATAAAAGAAACTTTAGTGTTTCTTTTTATTTATACCAATCATACTTCCAAGTATAGAAGAAATAATAATTATTATATAAAATAATAAGTATTTAAATTTAAATGAATTGTTTAAGGCTAAATAATTAAATATAATTAATACTATAGAGAATATAGAACCTAGTTTTAAGCCTTCTAGAAAGCCTTTTTTTAAAGATCTTTTACCTATATAAAATCCACCTATAAGCATAGATATGATGGGTATAATAATTTTTATAATAGAAACTACTTTATCACTCATAATATTGAAATAACTAAACAAAGTAGTTATAAAAGTTAAAATTAATATAGATCCTATTATATAAAGAAAGGACATTCCCAAATTTTTTAAATATTTCATAAAATCACCTATTAATAATTATTCATTTGTATAAAAAAATATTCTATTGTTCAATATAAGATAGGTGATTATATGTATTTTTCTTTAATATTTAAAACTATATTTATGTATTTTTTTATAATATTCGTATATAGACTTATGGGTAAAAAAGAAGTAGGACAGTTAAGTATTGTAGATTTAATTGTGT
This sequence comes from uncultured Bacilli bacterium, assembly GCA_944363855.1. GTDB lineage: Bacteria > Bacillota_I > Bacilli_A > RF39 > UBA660 > UMGS1613. The sequence goes on along the minus strand of CALVVM010000024.1, from coordinate 4,599 downwards.
CTATATTGATTGCGGAATTAATTGCCTTATCTATACAAGAAGATAGTAAGAGTATATTTATATCTGTAGTACCTATACTTGTACTAGTAGGAGTTCAAATGTTAATTAGTTATATAACTTTAAAAAATGATAAATTAAGATATGTAATAGATGGTAAACCTACAATAATAATAAAAAATGGTAAACTTAATTTTACTGAGATGTCTAAACTTAGATATTCATTAGATGATTTACTTACTCAATTAAGATTACAAGGAGTTAAGAGTATAGATAAAGTAAAATATGCGATATTAGAAAATAATGGTAACTTATCTGTATTTAATGATAATAGTGATTATCCACTACCTTTAATACTTGATGGAGTAATTGATTACAATACTTTAAAAGAAATAAAAAAAGATTACAATTGGTTGATAAATAGTTTAAAAAAAAAGAACTTAGAAATAGATGAAGTTTTTTATGCTTTTTATACAAATAATAAAACATTTATAATAACAAGAAATGAACTTTTATAAAAAAATAATTGAAAAAAAATGTTAAATGTGGTACTATAAACATGTACAGTAGAGAAGAGGTAAAACATGGAAAATAATGAACAAAAAGGAAATGTATTGTTTAAAAAATTAGATTTAGCTTTTGTATATTTATTTGTATTTTTAGTAGGTGTAGCTATAATACTTGCTATGACATCATTTTTAAATGATAAGGTAAAAGAGTTTACAGAAGATGCAATTGTAATGAATACTCAAGGATAGTTTAACTATCTTTTTTTCTTATTAAAAATATAGTATAATAATATTGGTGATATAATGAAAGTAACAATTTTAGGAACGGGTGCTTATGGACTTGCTTTATCAAAAATACTTGTAGAAAATAAAAATGAAGTAGTTATGTGGACTACTTTTGAAAGTGAAAAGAATGAATTATTAGAAACTAAGAAGAGTCCTAAATTAAAAGATTTTAAATTAGACGATAGTGTAGTTATAACTACTGATTTAGAAGAATCAATAAGAAATAGTAAATTAATTGTAATTGCTATCCCAACTGCATTTGTAACTGATGTATGCAAAGATTTAAAAAAATATATTAAATCAAATCAACACATTTGTATAGCTAGTAAAGGTATAGAACAAGGAACTTGCTTATTTATACACGATATGATAAAAAAACAAATAAAAACCAAATATATAGGAGCAATATCTGGACCTAGTTTTGCAGTTGATTTAGTTAAGGGTGTTCCTGTAGGATTAGCCGTTGCTTCTAAGTCAAAAAGAACATTAAATATAATTAGAGAAGCATTTGTTAATGATCATTTTAAATTAATTCCAACAAATGATATAATAGGAATAGAAGTATGTGGATCTGTTAAAAATATAATTGCAATTGCATCTGGAATGATTGATGGTATGGGATATCCAATATCAACTCAAGCACTTTTAATTACTCAATCTCTTCACGATATTAAAGCTATAATACATGCTTTAGGTGGATCAAAGAAAACTATACTTAGTTTTGCAGGATTTGGTGATATTTTACTTACTTGTACAAGTGAGAAGAGTAGAAATTATACATTTGGTAAACTAATTGGTTCTAATGCTTCTAAAGAAGAAATAGAACAATATAAAAATAATATAACAGTAGAAGGTTTATATACATTAAAAAGTATGCATAAACTAATAAACAATAAAAAAATAAAAATCCCAACAATAAATATAATATATGATATAGTATTTAAGAATGAAAAAATAGATAAATTAATAGAATATCTTATGATTTGACAAAATATACTTTTCATATTATAATACAACTGTATTTTGAACACAAAGAGGGGTATTATGGAAGTAAAAGTAAAAAGTATAATAAATATATTTACTATTATAGATGGCAGAATCAATTTATTAGTTAAAAATAATAAATTAATAGAAATAGATTGTTTAGATGAATTAGATACAGTTAATAGTAATTATATAAAAAATAATATAGATATAAAAGATTTAAGTTTAAAACAATGCTTCACACTTAGTAAAAAAGAAGAAGATAAATTAAACTTAACAATTATATATATGGATATAGTAAACTATAAAAACATAAAATTAAATGATACTTTTAGTTTTAAACAATTAGATAATTTAAAAGATAATATATTTGTTCAAAAAAGTATAGAATGTTTAAAAAAAGAATTAGTTTTAAATAGTACAATAAAAAGATTATATCCTGATGAATTTGTATTACCAGAAATACAAAGAATATATGAAGATTTATTAGATAAAAAATATGATAGAAGAAACTTTAGAAAAAAACTTATTAAATTAGATGTTATAGAAGATTTAGATAAAATAAGTTCTAATAAAACTGGTAGACCAGCTAAGCTTTATAGATTTAAAGAAATAAAAGAAGATAAAATATTATTTTAGGAGGTATTTATATGACTAAATGGGGAGTAAGATCAATGGTTTGGTATGTTTTTATACTTATAGTAGCATTCTGTGTATCATTATTTTATTACATGAAATTTATAAATGATCCTAGTATACAAAGAATATTTTTCTAAAAAGAGGTGTTTTTTCACTTCTTTTTTGTTTAAGGTTGTAATTTTTTATTATAAATAGTATAATTAAATTGTAAGAAAGTAGGGGTAATATGAAAAATAAATTAATTTTTAGAATATTAGGTGCTTTAGCATCCGCTTTAATTATCGTATCTGTATTTGTTCCATTTGTAAGCGTTACAGGTTATTCTCCAAGTTTATGGGAAACTTATGAATTAACAAATTCACTTTATTTACCAATAATGATAATAGTATTTGGTGCAATTGGCGTAATATTTTTTGCACTCAATATTAAAACAGAGTTTGCATATATGAGTGTAGGTGCTATTTTCTTTTTTGCTATAATGCAAACAATAGACATATTGGATCAAGGAGTTTTTAATACTTTAAGTGTTGGTTATTATTTTTTAGTTATAGGTGCTCTTTTGACAGGAATAATGGCATTCTTAACTAATTTAAAATCAAAGAATAAAGTAGAAGTAGTAGAAGAAGTAAAAAAAGAAGAAGAAGCTTCTATGATAGATAAAATAGATAAATTATATAATGAACAAACATCTATTCAAAGTGAAATATCACCTATTCAACCTGTTGATAGTGTAGTACAACCTTTACCAATTCAACCATTAGAATCAGTGTTACCTGTTCAACCAATTGAACAAGTAGTAGAAGAAGTACAAGTCAATCCTATTGTTCAAGAAATTCCAACTGAGCAAAATGAAGTTGTACAAGAACCTATTGTGAAACAAAATACAGTAGAAAATGAACAACCAATAAATCCAGTATTGCAAGAGTTTAATGTTCCAAAAGTAGAAGAAAATGAAGTTGTACAAGAACAACCTATAGTAGAACCTTCAACAAATCAACCAGTAAATCCTGTATTACAAGAATTTGCTGTTCCAAGTACATCAGTTGTAGAAGAAACACAACCAGAACAAGAACAACCAACAAATCCAGTTTTACAAGAGTTTGCACAACCTAATCCAGTTTTACAAGAGTTTGATATTTCAAATTCTTCTGTAGTAGAAGAACAACCTATAGTAAAACAGCCGGTATTAAATCAAGAAGTTGCTAGTGTACCTTTAACTAATATAAATGAACCAGTACCTAGTAATCCTGTAGTAGAAGATTTTAATAATCAATCCTCTATAATATCAACACCTCAATCAAATCCAAGTGAACTTGATATATTTGGTCAACCAATAAATAAAAGTTAATTATAACTTTTATTTTTTTTTAATATGTTGTATAATTATATTGGAGGTAATTATGAACAAAGAAAGTAGAATAACAGTTAATAATTTAATTTATGCATTATTATTTTTAGTATTTGGTATAATACTTTTAACTAGTACTGAAGATTTAATAACTATTGTATCAAAAGTAATAGGTGGAGTACTAATAGTTATAGGTATTATAAAAGCAATAATATATATTTATATGAAAGGTAAATTAGGAGAATATAGTTTATCAAAACTTGTAGTTGCTTTATTATTTATTTGTTTTGGTGTGTTACTTATATTTTTGTCAGGAACTTTAAGTTTTGCTATTAGAACCGTTATAGGAATATGGGTATTATTCTCTGGAATAAATAGAGTAATATTTGCAATATCAATGTGTACTATAGATAAAAAAAGTTTCTTAGTATATTTAATAACATCTCTACTTATGATTGCTCTAGGAATAGTAATTATAACAGGTGTGTTTGATCAACTAATTGGTTTGCTTATAATTATTTATTCTGTTATAGAAATAGTTAATTATATTTATTTTAAAGTAAAAAATAAAGATTTTGAAGAAATTATAGATAAACCAGCAAAAAAAGAAAAAAAATTAAAAAGATTGAAAAAAGGAAAAGTAGTAGATGCTATTGTAGAAGAAGAAAAATAAAAATCACATAATGTGATTCAGACTGTTGACAAATTGGTATGTTTGAATGAACATATCAATTTTTGTTTGTAAAAATTTAATATTTTCAATATTTTAAAGAAAATTTGTTTAATATTAACCTTTTTCTCTTTATATTTCCATCTCCATATTGCCATTTTCTTTAA
>CALVVM010000023.1 GCA_944363855.1 uncultured Bacilli bacterium | reverse complement strand
TGTACAAACATAAGGCCATCTTTTAAGAGAAGGACAAATTTCAATATTAGATTTAATCGGCTGAACTATAGTTCTATTTCTTTTAACTTCTCTAGAAATACCAGTAGGATCTAAATCTAATAATTCATCAATATCTTTTACTTTTAAATTGTGAGCAATACCTGATGATATAGTTTTTCTTTGTTCAAAATTAATATGTTTCCATTTTTTTATAATATATACCTCCAATACAACACAAGGAAACACACTTTATATTATAATCAAACTTATTTCAGTTTCAAAATCTAAAACTGAAATCCAAATAAAAATTCACGTTTGATGACAAAAAGATAGAAAACACTATCTTTTTTTTATATTGTTTGATATAATTATGTAGGATGGTAGAGTGTGATATTATGAAGAATAATAAAGGACAGGCATTAGTTGAATTTATAATAATCTTACCAATATTTTTATTACTTATAATATCAGTAATAGATTTTGGAAATATTGTTTCTAAAAAGTATTCTTTAGAAAATGATATTGATATTATATCTAGTATGTATAAAGATAATAAAACTAGTGAAATTAATTATTATACAAGTAAAAAAGATATTGAAGTTAAGTTTACTAATGATGGAGACTTAACTAATATAGTTTTAAGTAAAGATGTAAGAATAACATCTCCTATGTTAAACTTAGTATTTGGTAAAAGTTATGATATTAGTGTAGAAAAGAGTATTTATAATGAATAATAAAGGACAAGTTCTTGTTATATTTGTAATATTACTACCAATATTTTTTATGATATTTACATTCATTATTGATTTAGGCTTGTTGTCTATTGAAAAAAGAAAGTGTGACAATAATACTTATGATGCTATAGAGTATTATTTAGATAGTAATGATAAAGATAAAACTATTAAACTAATTGAAAATAATATAGAAGATATAAATATTGATATAAGTGATACTGATAGTTATGTAGAGATAAGTGTTAGTAAAGAATATAAAGGTATTTATAATATAATTTATGATAATGAAATTAAGATTACTTATATAGGTAATAAAGAAACTAAAAAGATTATAAAAGGGTGATAGTATGGCTTTAAATAAAGCAAAGGTATTTACAATTACATCAGTTAAAGGTGGGGTAGGAAAAACTACTACTGTACTTAATTTAGCTGGTATATATTCTAGATTAGGTAAAAGAGTTTTAATAATAGATTTAGATTTATATAGTGGTGATGTTGCTAGTTTATTAAATATAAATTATAACAATGATATCTATAATCTATATGAAGATATGAATAATAATAAGTTTGATAATTTAGATGATTATGTTACTAGTTATAATGAACAAATAAAAGTTTTACCAGCACCTAAAGATCCTAGATTTGCTAGAAAGATAAGTAGTAAAATACTTAATTTAATTCTTTATAAAGCTAGTATGAAGTTTGATGTAATTTTAATAGATACTAATAATATATTAACTGATATTAATTTATTTGCACTTGATTTCAGTGATCAAATATTATATTTAATAAATAATGATTCTATGAATCTAAAGAATATGAAAACTATAGTTTCTATATTAAATGATATGAATAAAAGTAATTATAAAATTATATTAAATGAATCTAATGATAGAGATAAAAATTATTATAATAAGTATGATATTAAAAATATAATAAATAAGAGTGTTAATTATATAGTTCCATCTAATTTCTATATTAAAAATATAGATAAATATATAATAGAAGGTAATATTTTAACTTTAAATGATAGTATATATAAAAAGTATAAAGAAGCTATGAAAATATATAATTTAATTGCTTTAGATTTACTTAAAGAAAGTAAGGTGGATTAATATGGCAAGATCTTTTGTTGAAGAATTTGAAGTAAAAGAAGAAGATACTAGATTAAAAGATGTTCCAGATTATGATGCGTTTACTAATAAAAAGTTATTAGATGAACTTAGAAATAAGATTATACAAAACTTAATTGATAATAATACTAATAATCAAATCAGTATGGCTAGTTTTGTTAGAAAACAAATAGATAAGTCATTAGAAGGTTATGATTTAAGTGTTGTTGAAAGAAGTTATATAAATAATTTAATTGATAATGAAATAAATGGCTATGGACCTATTACTGAATTATTAGATGATCCTAGTATTACAGAAATAATGGTTAATGGAACTAATGAAATATATATAGAACTTGATGGTAGAATTATGAAAGATGATAGTGTATCTTTCATAAATGATGATCACATCATAAGAACTATTCAAAGACTAATTCAACCAATAGGAAGAACTATTGATACATCGAGTCCTATGGTGGATGCAAGGCTAAGTGATGGTTCAAGACTTAATGCGATAATTCCACCACTGAGTTTAAATGGTCCAGTACTAACTATTCGTAAGTTTAAAAGAGAACTTGCTGGTATAGAAGATTTCTTAAGAAATGGTACTATGACACCATATATGGCAAGATTTATTGAAGCATGTGTTAAAAGTAGAATGAATATTATAGTGTGTGGTGGTACTGGTAGTGGTAAAACAACACTTCTAAATGTTATGTCATCTTTTATAGGTGATGAAGAACGTATTATAACTATAGAAGATGCTGCTGAATTAAGATTAGAACAAAACCATGTAATATCTCTTGAAACTAGAGGTACTAATTATGAAGGTACAGGGGAAATAACTATAAGAGATTTAGTTATCAATTCACTTCGTATGAGACCTGATAGAATAATAGTTGGAGAAGTTCGTGGTAAAGAAGCATTCGATATGATGCAAGCTATGAATACAGGGCATGAAGGTGGTATGACAACTTTGCATGCTAATAGTCCTAAAGATGCATTAAATAGATTAGAAACAATGATGCTTATGGCAGGTATGGAAATACCAATAAAAGCTATAAGAGAATATATGGAAAATGCTATTGATATAGTAATTAATATTTCAAGACTTACTGATGGAAAAAGAAAGATTACAAGTATTTGTGAAGTGGTAGGTTTTGATAGAGATGAAATTAAATTAAATGAGATTTTTGCTTTTAATCAAACAGGTATTACTGAAGAAGGAGAAGTTGATGGAGAATTTGTTTTAAATAAAGCAACTCTAAAAATTTATGATAGATTAAAATCAAGAGGTATAACTAATTTAAAAGATATATTTGAATAGAGGTGAATTATGGAGGGGTTGAGTATAAATTATATAGATAGTACTAATGAAGATGTAGTTGTTACTTACACTCCTTCATCTTTAGTATCTAGCTATTCTTATGTAATTGTTAAAGATAATGTATACGGAGAACCTACTTATATTGCCACTAATACTCCTGTTAATATAACACTTAATCAAACAGGAACTTATAGAATAGAAATAACTAATGTAGGTTATAATGGTATAACATCAAATATAGTTAGTGGTGAATATAAAATAGATAAAGAAGTTCCTATAATAAATATAGGAGAGAAGACATATCAAATAACTTCTAAAGAAGGATTTGATGTGATGAGTGGTATTACTGCAACTGATAATATAGATGGTGATTTAACTAGTGCTATTACTACTAATAAAGATACACTTGATTTTAGTAGTGAAGGTATTAAAAAAATTCAATATAGGGTTAGTGATAAAGCAGGAAATACTGCTTATGAACTAGTTTATGTTACAGTAAAGAAAGATAATACTGATATAATTAAATTAGGTCAATTTGGAATAATATTAGTTTTCTTGTTTGGGATTATATTTTTAATAAAGTATATAAGAAGTATAAAACTAGAAAAGAGATTTTCTAAATATACAATTAATTCTTCTAAGAATAAATCTATATCTTTATTTGATAATTTATATAATCAATATAAAGATTTCTTAGGTAAAATTAGTAGAGTTATAGGTAAGTTAGATATTGTAAAAAAAAGTGCTAAAAGGTATGATAAATATATTGAAGCATTTGAAATTGATGAAAGTAATATAAACTTTATTTCAAAAAAAATAGTAGTAGGCTTTCTTTATGTTATGTTTGCTATAGTAGTTAAACTAATTCAAGGAGTACTTGCTAAACCATTTGAAATGTTAATACCTTTCTTACTAGGATATATTACTTTAGATATCATATATATGTATAAATATATTAGATATAAAAAGAAAATTGAAAATGATATGTTAGAAGCTATAACTGTTATGAATAATGCATTTAAAGCAGGTATGAGTATAACACAAGCAGTTAATTTGGTTGTTAAAGAATTAGATGGTCCTATATCAAAAGAGTTTAAGAAAATTGGTATGGAGATATCTTTAGGACTTGATATGGAAACTGCATTTAGAAGATTTTCTAATAGAATTAATTTAAGTGAAGCTATTTATTTAACTGCTAGTATATCTGTTTTAAATAAAACAGGTGGTAATATAATTAAAGTATTTAACTCAATAGAAAAAACTATATTTAATAGAAAGAAACTTGAGAATGAGTTTAAAGCTTTAACTAGTAGTTCTAAATTAATTATGTATGTATTAATGATAGTTCCTATTGCTTTTGTAGTATTTATAAGTTTAATAAATAAAGATTACTTTAAAGTTTTATTTAATAATCCTTTAGGTATTGCATTATTATTTATAATCCTTATAATATATATTACATATATTGTAGTAGTTAGAAAAGTTATGAAAGTAAGGGGGATAAAATAATGAATATTGATATAATTAGAAAAATATATAGAGTAAAAGATATAGAAAATATTCAAAGTAAATTAAATATGTTAGGAACTGATAGAAAGTTAAAGTTTGATGCGACGGGTTTCTTAACAGCTAGACTTTTAACAACTATTATATTAACTATAGTTTTGATATTTACAGATATTCAAAATTATATAATACCTTTTATAATGATAATTTATTACAATTTATTTTATTATGTTTTCATAACTGACCCTATAAATAAAAGAATAAAAAAATTAGATTTAGAGGCTTTAACCTTCTTTGAAATATTAACACTAACTTTAGAATCAGGAAGAAATTTAGAGAATGCTTTAGAAATGACAGTTAACAATGTAGATAATGAGTTATCTAAAGAATTTAAAAGAAGTTTAACTGAGATGAAGTTTGGTAGATCTTTAATGGAATCATTAGAAGATTTAAAGAAAAGAATGCCATCAGAAACAATAAATAATATTTTACTTAATATTACTCAAACAAATATATTTGGTAATAGTATTATAGAAACTATGAATAATCAAGTAGAATATTTAAGAGAAAAACAAATGATGGAAGTTAAAGCACAAATAAATAAGATACCAAATAAAGTAAGTATTATATCTGTTATATTTATAATACCACTTATATTACTTATAATACTTGGTCCATTTATCATAGAATTATTATAGAAAAGGAAGCGACGATATGAAATATTATATGGCAGGAATTAAAGGGGCTGGCATGAGTGCACTAGCACTTCTACTTAATGATTTAGGGTATGAAGTAGTAGGGTATGATGATGCTAAAGATCATAGATTTACTGAAGATAAATTATTAGAGCGTGGTATAAAAATATATAGTGAAAAAAATGATGAGTTAGATGAAGAAACTGTAGTAATTTATTCTCCTGCTTTAAAACTTGATGAACATCCAGAACTTATAAGAGCACAAGCTCGTAGATTAAAAATATATGAATATCAAGAAATGTTAGGTAGACTTACTAAAAAATTTGAAAGTATTTGTATATCAGGTTGCCATGGTAAAACAACAACTACATCTATGTTAAGTCACATAATGAGTGATTTAGGTGGATGTAATTACATTATAGGAGATGGAAGAGGTCACGGTGATAGAAACTCTAATAAGTTTATATTAGAATCTTGTGAATATAGAAGACATTTCTTAGAATATGATCCTGAATATGTAGTAATTACTAATATAGAAATGGATCACACAGATTATTATAAAAGTATGGATGATATGATTCTTGCTTATGAAGAGTTTGCTAATAAAGCAGATAAAATGGTAATAGCATGTGGAGATGATCCATATACTCATAGTTTAAATGTTAATCCGCAAATATTCTATTATGGATTAAATGAAGATAATGATATTCAAGCTAGAGATGTTGAATATAGAAATGATGGAACTAGTTTTGATGTATTTGCAGAAGATGAATATTATGGACACTTTGATTTGCCTTTATATGGTAAGCATATGTTACTTAATGCTCTTGCTGTAATAGCTATTTGCCATTATGAAAGATTAGATGCTAGAGAAGTTGCTAAAAGTTTAAAAACTTTTAAAGGTGCTGAAAGAAGATTTAAAGAAACTGTTATAGGTAATAATGTAATAGTTGATGATTATGCTCATCATCCAACAGAAGTTAAAGTAACAATAAAAGCTGCTAGGCAAAAATATCCTGATAAGAAGGTTATCGCAGTATTTAAAGCTCATACATTCTCAAGGGTAGAAGAATTTGCAGATGATTTCGCAACTGCCTTAAATCTAGCAGATAAAGCTTATGTAATGGATATCAATTACGATAGAGAGAATCCAGAAGATTATCCTGGAGTAAGTGCCTATACAATAATCGATAAATTAGATAATGGAGATTATATAGAACAAGGTATGGCTGAAAAATTAATAGAGTATGATAATGCAGTTATATTATTTATGAGTAGTAAAGAAATATATCTACTTGAAGATGAATATAAAAAATTATTAGAAAAAAAGGAAACTAAGTAATAGTTTCCTTAAAGTTTGGGGTATGTATTATGAATGAAAAAATGAAAAAATTAGGTTTTATATTTGTAATTATAAGCTTATTACTTATCCCTGGTTTACAAGTATTGTTTATAGTAGGAAGTCATACTAAGTATTTAATAAGAATGCCATTCTTTATAATGATTATTATATTACTTATTATTTTAGTTTTGTTTTTAATAACTGGAATAATATTATTTGTACATAATATAGAATCTAATAATAAAAAATTAAAAAGATGGAAAAAAGTATTATTTAGTATATTTATGAGTTTTTATATAATAGGGTGTGTTGGATTTGTAATTTTATTATATGGTCCTAATGAAAAGTTTAAAACATGGCTTATAACTACAGCTATGCAAACTATGAATCATCAATATTATTGCAAATGGTTTTATAGTAAGGAAGAAATAAATGAAATTATAGATAATAACTATGTAGAGGAAAGTGGAGAATCTACTGACACAAGTTTAATAGAAAAAGTTGAATATAAATATAGAAAAGATAGTTATGAAAATGATTATGAAAAACAAATACTTGATGTAGATGATGATATTAAATATCAAATAATTAGATTAACAGTTAATGGATGTAATGGATATTTAGCTGTTATATATGATCCGTCAAAAGTAAAACTGGCTGTTACTCCTTACGTAGGTTCTAGAGGTCAATATGTAACTCAAATGGCTGAAGCTAATAATGCAATAATAGGTATAAATGGTGGAGGTTTCTCTGATCCTGGTCATAATAGTACTGGTGGTGCTCCTACTGGAATAACAATTTCAAATGGTAAGCTTGTTACTAACGGAGAATATGGAACTAAAAATCAGGGTGGTGGAATCATTGGTTTCACTAATGAAGACATATTAGTATTATTAAAAAACACAACTGCACAGCAAGCTTTAGATATGGGAGTTAGAGATGCAGTAAGCTGGGGACCATTCTTGATAGTAAATGGAACTCCATCATTCATTAAAGGTAATGGGGGATGGGGATATGCTGCTAGAACTGCTATAGGACAAAGAGCAGATGGAATTGTATTACTTCTTGTAATTGATTCAAATGCTACTAGAACTAAAGGTGCTGATATGGTAGATATTACAGAAATTATGCAAAATTATGGTGCTATTAATGCGGCTAATTTAGATGGTGGTACATCTAGTGTTATGGTAATGCCAAAAGGAATCGCGCAAAGTGAATATAATGCTGCATGCAATGATTATAGAAATGATACTTATTGTTCTATAAATGATCCAATAGATGGAGCTTTAGAACACAAAACAAGACCAATTGCTGATGCATGGGTAGTAGTAGAATAATTTCTACTACTTTTTCTTTACATTAAACTAAATAAATGCTAAACTAATTTTAGGTGGTTTTATGGTTACTTCTATTAACGATGAAATAAGAAAAAATATTATAAATAAATATTCTAAAGAATTAACTATATTAAATTTAGAGAAATTAGATAGTGATACTTATGATGAAGTAATAAGTTTATTTCTTTTAGATTATTTTAAAATTAACTTTTTTATGGGTAATTTTGAGTTTTTAGATGATTTTAGTGATACAAAAGAAAATATAATAGAAAGAACTCTTAAAGATGAAGAATTTTTAATTTCTATAATAGAAAGTTCTATAATTTTTAATGAACTTTGTATTACATCAAAAATAACTTTATTAGAAGAACTAAGTGACATGGGACAAGATGATAATTTAATGCAAATATCTAAATTACATGTTCTTGATAAAATATCGTATAATTTTGATTATAATTTAGAATCATTTAAAGAATATTATAATAATTATAAAAATAAAAATAAAAGACATCCAAGAAAAACTGATGTAAGTTATTTTATAGCTACTAAACTTATCAATTATAAAGATATAAGATATAATGAATTTCAAAAAATGATATTAGAATTTCTTAAAGTTTATTACAAATTAAATATATTTGTTAGAGATAATTGTCCTAAAAAATCATTAGAAAAGCAAGATTATTTTTATTTAGAAATGATCAGATTAAATAAATTAGGTATTTTAATAGAATATATAGGAGAGAATGTTGATTTTTTAACTTCTATAATAGATAGTTATTTATTCTTTACAACAGGTGATAAAGAAATAAGCGAAGAAATAGTTGATGAATATTTTTATAAAACTGTAGATGAAGATACTCAAAAGAAACTAAAACTAAAAAGAGATTAGAGAACCTCTTTTATTTTTTCCGTATTTTTAAAGTTCATTTTAGCAACTTCTTTTAACTTATCAAATCCATATTTGTCAACTATGTTTTTACCAGCTTTATCTACTAAATCACTAGCGCCTTTAGGAAGTTCTATTCCAACACTTTTTGATAATTTGTCAAACTCTTTAATGAATATATATCTACTAATTAAAGAGGCACAAGCAACTGATAAATGTTTATCTTCTCCTTTAGTAAAGAAAGTAATATTTCTAACTACATTAGAAGATTCTTTTAAATAATTAAAATATACGTAACTTTCAGCAAACTGATCAACTATTATATATTCATAATCTTTAATTTTATTACTTAACTTATATAATACTTTATTGTGAAGTAGGGCTTTTATTTTATTCATATTTATATCACTCGAATAAAACTTATTGTATTCTTCATTTGTTAAAATCATAGATTCATAAGGTATTTCTTTAATAAACTTAGGTACTATTTTTAAAATATCATTATCAGTAAGTTTTTTAGAATCCTTAACTCCTAATTCTTCTAAGAATGCAATATTTTCACTAGATACATAAGCAGCAGTAACAACAATTGGACCAAAGTAATCTCCAGTGCCAACTTCGTCAGAACCTATACTAGATGAATTATATATTCTAGGATTAACATATTCCTTTTTGTCTTTCTTAGATTCTTTTTTCTTATCACCAGAGTTTTTAACATCTACTTTACCACTATTTATCTTTTCTGTAGTAATCCAAAAATCACTAGAAAGGTCAGCATCTCTACCTTGAAATACAACTTTACCAGATTCATATAAAGTAATAACAGTATCTCCATCTTTTGCTTGCCATTTAGCGTATTGAGGAGTTTTATCTCTCATACACCAATTTAGTTCTTCACTCATCATTTCTTGAGTTTTTTGGCTAGCAACAAAAGAAATAACATTATTTTTATTAGTACTCATATTATCACCATAATCATTATAACACATAATAAAAAAAAAGAATATAAAAATTAGTTTGTTCGCTTGTTTTTAGTGTTGTACAAATAGTATGATTGTATATAGAAAACATTGGGTGTTGAGTGTCTACCTCTTATCTTGATAAAGAAAGGAGTTTTGATAAAAATGAAGAAGAGAATTTTTGTTATAAAAGTTCTTAGATAGATTGCTATCATTTTATTTCTCCTATCTATACTGGTAGCAGTTATAAAAAAATGACACTTAAGTCTATGACTTAAATGTCAAACCATATTATTTGGGTAGACATTCAACTTGGCAAAACTGAATGTTTCCTATTTTTATTATATACAAGTTTCCTTGACATATTCGTAATAACACATTTCCAAGTCTTTGTCAAAAATTATTGAATATAATTTATTGTTTTGATATAATTATAATGGAGATGATGATATGGGTATTGTTGATATTGTTATTTTAATATTTTTAGCCTTTGGAGCCTTAATAGGATTTAAAAGAGGTTTTACTAGACAATTAGTATCTTTAGTAGGTATATTTGTTATTATAATACTATCTTTCTTATTTAAGAATCCAGTAAGTGTATTTTTATATAATAATTTACCATTCTTTAATTTTGGTGGTATATTTAAAGATATTACAGTACTAAATATACTTGTTTATGAAGTAATTGCATTCTTTATAGTATTCTTTGTACTTACAATTATATTTAGAATATTAGTTAAAATTACTAATATATTTGAAAAAATATTAAATGCGACAATTATACTTGGAATACCATCTAAAATATTAGGAGCAGTACTTGGAGTAGTACAAAATCTAATATATACTTTTATAATATTATATATACTTAGTTTACCAACTTTTAACTTAACTATTATAAAAGATTCTAAAGTGGGTAACTTAATATTAGATAAAACACCAATATTAAATAAAATAGCTAATAAAACAATATCAGTATTTAATCAAGTGGTTGAATTAAAAGAAGAATATGATACTACAACTAATGTAGGAGAATATAATCAAAAAACATTAAATATAATGATTGATAGTGGCGTTATTACAGAAGAAAATGCTAAAAGGTTAATAGAAAAAGGAAAAATAAAAGGAGTTACAATAGAGTAGTGTAAATAACTGTAAAGGAATTTTTGTTGTAAATCAATGCTTTTATCAAATTGTAAAAATAAAATGATAATAATGTCGAAAAAGCTTTGAAAAAAACAATTTTATATGATAGAATAATTATTGTGATAGGTAGAATATCCCCTAAAAATAGTATGGAGTGATTATAATGAGTACAATTTACAATTTTTTACTTGCTAACATATACTTATATATTTGTATTTTAATTGTATTAGTTATTATAGCAACTATCTTGTTCATCATCGTATCTAATCAAAGAAACAGAAGAAAAATAAAAGATGATTATGTACAAGCAGAAAGAGTAGAAGCTGAATTAGAAAAGATAGAAGAAGCTCCACAATCAAGTGAGTTAGAGGATATCTTAAAGAAAATGCAAGAAGATATAGATTTAAAACCAGAAGATGTAGTTAAAAAATTTGAAGAAGAACAAGAAGAAAAAGCAATAATTAGTTATCAAGAATTAGTTGATAATGTAAAATCAGGTAAAATAGAAGTAATAGATGATGAAGAATCTGATGTAAATTTTGTTGAAAGTTTAGAAGTAGATTTAAATGAAGAACCAATTATTGAAACAATAGAAGATGAAGAAGCTTCAGTAACACCTGAAATGCTTAAAGAAGCTATTCAATCAATAAGTGAATCAAGTGTTAAAGAAGAACCTAAAAAGTTTAAAAATAGTGAATTTATTTCTCCTATATATGGAGTTATGGAAAATAACTTAGAATATCCTACAGTTAAAAAATCTGAAACAGTATTAGATATTATGAATACTAAAGATTATAATGAATTAACAGAAGAAATAAAAAAACAAGAAGAATTCTTGAATGCATTAAAAGCTTTTAGAAATAACTTATAATAAATAAAGTTCGAAAATAATTTCGAACTTTTTATTTTATTCAACAGTAACTGATTTAGCTAGATTTCTAGGTTTATCTATGTCACATTTATTTAATTTTGCTACTTCATAAGCAAGTAATTGTAAAGGTACTATAGTTAGAATAGGTTGCAATAATTCATTTACTCTAGGTATATCTATTTTAATATCATAGAAATTATCATTTATGTTTTGATTAGTAACAAATATTACTTTAGCACCTCTAGCTTTTACTTCTTTAATATTACTAATAGTTTTTTCTGATAAAGTATCATCTGTAGAGATTGCTATTACAGGTGTATTTTTTTCTATAAGAGAAATTGTACCATGTTTTAATTCTCCGGCCTGGTAGGCAACACTATTTATATAAGATATTTCTTTTAGTTTTAAAGAACCTTCCATAGCAATTGAATAATCAATACCACGTCCTATAAAGAATATATCTTTATTTTTATATATTTCTTTTGCTATAGGTTTATAATCTTTATTTATTAAATTATCAATTAGAGTAGGGATAGTACTTATTTCTTCAATCAATGTTTTATTATTAGTTAAATACATTGTAATAACTGAAAATACTGTAAGTTGAGCTAGATATGCTTTAGTAGTTGCTACTGCTATTTCACATCCTGCTTTAGTATACATCACATATTTAGATTCTCTTGCAACACTTGATCCAACAACATTAACAATCCCAAGTGTATCAATACCATCTTCTTTAACTTTCTTTAAACAAGCTAGTGTATCTGCAGTTTCTCCTGATTGTGAAACAAGTATAACTAGCGTTTTTTCATCATAAAAATTATGTTTATATCTATATTCACTAGCTACTTCAACATACACTGGAATATTTGCATATTTTTCAATTAAATATTTTCCAACTAAACCTGTATGATAAGCAGATCCACATGCTACTATATGAATATTATTATATTTAGAAAAGCCTGGTATATTTTTAAAATCTTTATCTAAATAAGTATTTATTGTATCTTTAAAAACATTTGGTTCTTCATGTATTTCTTTTAACATAAAGTGTTCATATCCATTTTTCATACTTGATTCATAAGTGCCTTCAAATTCTAAAGTATCTTTAGTTACTAATTCTAATTTCTGATTATATATTTCTATATTATCAGAACTTATTTTAGCTATTTCATAATCATCAAGTAACATATATTTATTAGTATATTTTAATATAGCAGGTACATCAGAAGCAATATAGTTTTCATTAGTTCCTTTAGCTATTATTAGAGGGCTAGTTTTTCTAACCGCATATAAATTATTTAAATCATCATTACAAATAATACCTAAGGCATAAGAACCTCTAAATACTTTGGTAATATAATTTAATGTTTTTAATATATCTTTTTCTTTTTTATAAATAAAATCTATATAAGCTACTGCTATTTCTGTATCTGTAGAACTTTTAAAAGTATAATTGTTTTTTAATAGTTCTTCTTTTAATTCTATATAATTTTCTATAATACCATTATGAACTATTGTAAATTTATTAACTTGATGGGGATGTGAATTAACTTTATTAGGTTCACCATGAGTTGCCCATCTTGTATGTCCAATGGCTAAATTACTTTTAATGTTAAAGTCTATATTGTTTTTTAAATTAATTATTTTTCCTTTTTCTTTTATTACGTTTAATTTATTGTTATTGGTATAAGCTATACCTGAAGAGTCATAACCTCTATATTCTAATGACTCTAAGCCATCCATTACGACCTTAATCGCATTATTATTTTTTCCTATGTATCCTGTGATACCACACATATTAAATCTCCTTCTTTCCACAATTAAAACAATGTGTGTGGTATAAAGTTTGTTGTAATTTTGATTTTACTTTTTGTAATATACCTTTCGAATACACTTCCGTAACAACATCCGCCGAACTTTCGATAATTGTTAACCTCGTCACCCCGTAGGGCCTGGCGCTTAATAGGTAAGTATTCCTCCATATACTTTCTCTATCATTAATATAATTATACAAAAATCTAAAAAAGTTTACAATAAAAAAAGGAAATTTTGTTTTTACACAATATAATATATATAGGGAAATCACTTAGAAAGGAAAATATGGAAAAAATAAAATACTATATAGATAAATATAAAATAATAATAATTTTAACAATTTTAATACTTTTATTAGGATTATCGTTTCTTTACACTCTTTTACGCCCAAATAAAAAAGAAAAAATAATTGAACCTATTATAGAAGAAGTTAAGGAAGAAGTAGTAGTGGAAGAAGAAATAAAAGTAGATATAAAAGGATTTGTAGAAAATCCTGGTGTGTATGAGATGAATAATGAGGATAGGGTAATTGATGTAATTACTAAAGCTGGAGGATTAAAAGAAGAAGCCAACACTGAATATATAAATCTTAGTAAAAAACTAGTAGATGAGATGATAATAATTATATATTCTAATGATCAAGTAGAAAAGTTCAAAGAAGAAGAAAAGGAAATAATATATATTGAATATGAATGCGTATGTCCAGATAATATAAATGATACTTGTATAAGTAAAGATGATACTGTAAATACAAATGGGGTTAAAGAAGAAAGTAGTAGTAAAGAAAAAGATAATCTAGTTTCTATAAATAAAGGTACACTAGAAGAATTAATGACATTAAGTGGTGTAGGTGAATCTAAAGCAAAAGCAATAATAGAATATAGAGAAACTAATGGGGAATTTAAAACTTTAGAAGAACTTATGAATGTATCAGGTATAGGAGAAACTGTTTATTCAAAAATTAAAGATAGTATTAAACTCTAATATATTTCTAATTTTATTATCTATATTGGCTATATGTATAGTAGTTTATAAAATAAATAATATAAAAAGTAAATATAGTATAGATACTAAAGAGATAGAAGGTATTATAACTAATATTAAAAATGATGAAGAAAAAACTATATTAACTATAAAAAGTAAAGAAAATATAGTTGGATATTATAAAGGAGATATTGATTTAAACTTAGGGGACAAAGTAAAAATAGTAGGTGATTTTAATGAATTAAGTAGTAATACTAATTTTAATTTATTTAATTATAAAAAGTATATGCTAAGTAAAAATACTTATTATAGTATGAATATTGATAATATTATTTTAATAGAAAAAAATAATAATATATTTTATAAAATTAAAACTTATTTAGTAGAAAGAATAAGTAATATAAAGTGTAGTGAATATTTAAATACATTTATATTAGGAGATAGTAGTTATATAAGTGATAATGTATTAGAATCATATAGAACTAATGGTATAAGTCATTTATTTAGTGTTTCTGGTATGCATATCACACTTCTTTCATGTTTAATATTATATATTTTAAATAAAGTAAAAAAGAGAAATATAAATTATTTATTTGTAATATTGTTTTTACTTTTTTATATGTTTTTAACTAATTTTACTCCTTCAGTAATGAGAGCTACTTTCTTATTTATATTTTTAACTTTAAATAAATTATTAAAACTAAACCTAAGTACAGTAAGAATATTTTTATTAATACTTATGATTAATATAATTATAAATCCCTATAATATTTATAATATTGGATTTAAGTTTAGTTATATTATTTCTTTCTATTTAATTATTTTTAGTAAAATCATAAATAGGTATAAAGGTTATATAGTTAAAACTTTAGTAACATCTTCAATTTCTTTTTTAGCTAGCATACCAATTCTTATAAATAATTATTTTAGTATAAATATAATGACTATACTTAATAATATTATTTTTGTACCCTTAATTTCTATAATAATCTTTCCTTTTTCTCTAATTGTTATTTTAATTTCTAAATTAGATATTATATTTGAGTTTATGATAAATGTATTAGAGTCTTTATCTTTATTTATAACTAACTTTAAAATAGAATTGATATTTTGTAAAGTAAATATATTTATTATAATTTTATATTACCTAATAATAAGTTTTGTTTTATACAAGTTTTATAAAAGAAAATATAAATACATATTTTTAATAGTGATAGTTTTATTTATACATACAAACATAAATTATATAAGAAATAATACTTTTGTAACATTTATAGATGTTGGACAGGGAGATAGTTCCTTAATACATTTAGGACGTAATAAAAGCGATATTTTAATTGATACGGGAGGTAAATATAATTATGATACTTCAAAAGATATCATTAGTTATTTGATGAGTGTTGGTATAAAAGATATAGATTTTCTAATTCTTAGTCATGGAGATTATGATCATATGGGAGAGGCTATTAATTTAGTTAATAATTTTAAAGTAGAGAAAGTAATATTCAATTGTGGTGAGTTTAATGAATTAGAACAAGATTTAATCAAAGTATTAAAAAAAAAGAAGATAAAATATTATTCATGTATTAAAGAGTTAAATATAGATAAAAACAAATTATATTTTTTACAAACAAAAGAATATGATAATGAAAATGATAATAGTAATGTTATTTATACAGAACTTGATGGTTATAAATTTATGTTTATAGGAGATGTTGGAGTAGATAAAGAAAAAGATATTTTGGATAGATATAATGTAAATGATGTGGATGTACTTAAAGTAGGACATCATGGAAGTAGAACAAGTAGTGGTAAAGAGTTTATTGATGAAATTAATCCTAAATATTCAGTTATATCAGTTGGTAAGAATAATAGGTATGGACATCCAAATAAAGAAGTGTTAAATAATTTAAAAGATACAAAAATATATAGAACAGATCAAGATGGTAGTATTATGTTTAAAATAAAAAATAATAAGTTAAAGATTGAGACTTGTAGTCCGCAGGAAGGAAGATGATAAAATGAATGAAGTAAAAGAATATACTGAAAAAATATTTGAAAATATAAAACATATTGATGAATTTGGTAATGAGTATTGGCTAGCTAGAGAGTTACAAAATGTATTAGGTTATCACCAATGGCGAAGTATAAATGATTTAATTGAAAGGGCTAAAGTTGCTTGTAAAGAAAGCAAATATAGTGTTGATGACCATTTTGCGGAGCAACGCAAAATGGTTGATATAGGTTCTAAAACTAAAAGAATAATTCAAGATTATAAATTATCTAGATATGCATGCTATTTAATTGTAATGAATGGGAATCCTAAAAAAGAAATAATAGCCTTAGGTCAAACTTACTTTGCCATTCAAACAAGAAAACAAGAACTAAGTGAAAAAGAATATCATGAACTTACCGAAGATGAGAAAAGATTTTATCAAAGAGATTTAACTAGAAAAGGGAATTATTCATTAAATATTGCAGCAAAAAATGCGGGAGTGAAAAATTTTGATAGGTTTCATAATAGTGGTTATAAAGGTTTATATAAGGGAGAAACAGCAAATGATATAGCAAAAAGGGAGAAACTAAGATATCGATAGGATATTTTAGATAATATGGGCAGTGATGAATTAATTGACTGGTATATTAAAGAATTTTATGATTTAAGATTAAAAGATTTAGATTCGAATGAATTAATTAATACTTTGAATCAAAAGTTTGGAGAAGAAATAATTTTACTTTGTCATGAATTACCTGGAACAGAAATTAACAAAACACATTTTTGTCATAGAAGACTATTAGCAGATTGGTTAGAATTTGAAACTGGTATTATAATTCCTGAATTATCAATTAGTGAATCCGGGATAATAACTACAGAAGAAATATATGATCTTAAACCTAAAATAAAAAATCTAATTAAAAAATATTAAAGAATTATCAAAAAGGTTGTTTTTAATAAAGATGATTATAACGAATTAGAATTAAATCTTATAAAATTATTAAAACAAAAGAATATTCCGTATTATAAAAATATAAAATAGTTAAATAATTATAAGTTTCTTTTTATGGGAGATGCTGGAGTAGATGTATAAAAAGATATATTAGAAAAGTACAATCTAAAAGAGATAGATGTTTTAAAAGTTGGACACCATGGTAGTAAAACAAGTAGTAGTAAAGAATTTATTGAAGAATTAAAACCTAAATATTCAATTATAAGTGTAGGCAAAAATAATAGATATGTTATTGAATATTGTAGTGATGATAGAATTATAAGCAAAGAATATCAATTAGTTTAATTCACAAAAATAAGTATTTAGAATATATTATTATGTAAGTAAATTTATGAATATATTTTAGTAATATATATATAATAAAAGTAGGGTGTTAGTTTGTGTGTTACTTTGCCACACCTCATCTTATCACAAGATAAGGTGTTTATATATAGATTTGAGAGTAAACTCTCTTAAAAAAAATACGGATTAAATATTATAATTATTTAGTCCGTATTTTTCTTTTTATATAATAGGAAAGTGCTTGGCAATTTCACAAAAATTTCCCACAATTTCTGTTTACAAACAAATGTTCTTTTGATATAATGTTTATACATTAAAACTAAAGGGAGTTTGGTATATGGAAAAAATAATGAAAGGATATGTATTTAGATTATATCCAAATGATAAGCAAATAGAA
>CALVVM010000022.1 GCA_944363855.1 uncultured Bacilli bacterium | reverse complement strand
TTAAAACAAAAGAATGTGCATTAATAGAGAAAATAAATGAAATTAATTCAAGATTAGAACTAGTAAATTTAACAGTTCAAGATATAGCAGAAGTTATTGAAAACTGGACTAAAATACCAGTAACTAAGATTACAGAAGAAGAAACACAAAAACTTTTAAATTTAGAAAACAACTTACATAATAGTATTATTGGACAAGATGAAGCAGTAAAATCAGTATCAAAAGCAATTAGAAGAAATAGAGCAGGACTTAAAAGTACAAAAAGACCACCTTCATTTATATTTGTGGGTCCAACAGGAGTTGGAAAAACACAACTTGCAAAAGCACTTGCATATGAAATGTTTGGAAGTGAAGATTCTATAATAAGAATAGATATGTCTGAATATATGGAAAGTCATTCAACAGCAAAACTAATAGGTGCACCTCCAGGATATGTTGGATATGATGAAGCAGGGCAATTAACAGAAAAAGTAAAAAGAAATCCATATTCTATAGTTTTATTAGATGAAATAGAAAAAGCACATTCAGATGTATTTAATATATTACTACAAGTCTTAGATGATGGAAGATTAACAGATGCACAAGGAAACACAGTAAGTTTCGAAAATACAATTATAATAATGACATCTAATATAGGTTCAAATTTAAATCAAAATTCTATAGGCTTTGGAAAGACAGAAGAAAATTCTTCAAAAATTATGGGTAGTTTAAAAGAACATTTTAGACCAGAATTTTTACATAGAGTTGATGAAATAGTAACATTTACATCATTAAATAAAGATCAATTAATAAAAATAGTAGAACTAATGCTTAAAGATACACAAAAAGTTTTAAATGATAAAGATATTACTTTAATTATAACTGAAAGTGCAAAAGGTTTCTTAGTAGAAAAAGGAACAGATTTAAAATATGGAGCAAGACCATTAAGAAGAGCAATACAAAAATATGTAGAAGATGAAATATCTGAAATGATATTAAGATCAGAACTAACAAATGGTCAAACATTAGAAATAGATTTAGAAGATAACTCATTAAAATTCAAAGTCATAAATTAATATATGAGGTATTATGGGGGAAATTATATGTTAAAAAATGTACCAAATGCGCTTACAATATTTAGATTTATACTAATACCATTCTTGATAATCGGTATGGTAACCAATAATTATATAGCTACATTTATTTTATTAACAGTATCAGCTATTACAGACATATTGGATGGATTTATAGCAAGAAAATTTAATTTAATATCAGATTTTGGAAAACTAATGGATCCATTGGCAGATAAATTAACACAAATAACAGTATTGGTAGGATTTTCATTAAAAGAGATAATACCATTTTGGATTTTAGGGATAGTGTTAATAAAAGAGTTTACAATGATTTCGGGAGCATCATTCCTATATGGAAAAGAGATGGTTGTATCTAGTAGATGGTATGGAAAATTGTCAACAGTAACATTGTATATAGCAATGGTATCATCATTAATAATAAATCAGTGGGAAACATTACCTAAATTTGATATATACATATATTATTTAGCATTAGGATTAACAATTTTTTCTTTAATTATGTATGCAAAAACATTTGTTAAAGATGGGTATTTAAAAAAAGAAAATAAAAATGATAAAGCATAAAAATTAGTATGGCTCAAATCATTAGACAAAACTAGTTTAATGGTTTGAGCTTATTTTTATAGGGAAATTTGACAGAAAGCACAAATTATTGTATAATACACCATAGCGTTACCAAATAAAGGTAAAATAGGAGATTTAATTTTATGTATGAAGTATATATTTTAAAATGGTGTGTAAAATATATATAAAATTGAGAGATATTAGAGATTTATTTAGAATAGTAAAATTGTAAGCAAAGGTTAATAGTGTATATCTTTGTGTATATTTTAATTGTGAAAATAAATATACTTCTTATATAAACTTTAAATATTATATGCAAAATTGTTAGAGAGGAATGATAGAAAGAAATGGATAATGAGAAAACAGAAGGAAAAGTGGAGGTAAAAGTAGAACAAATAGAAGTAAAAAAAGCTCCAAGAAAAACAAAGCCTGTAAGGAAGGTAAAGAAAGATGTAGCAGATAAAAAAGGTAAAGCTACAACAAAAAAAGAAGCTAAAAAATTAAAAGAGAAAGATTCAAAAGTAGATGAAAAAAAGACTTCAAAGAAAAATAGCAGAACAAGATCTAGTAAAAAAGAAAAAGCAGATTCAAAAACAAATTATACAGTATTTAATATGAATCAAAGAAATAAGGAAGAATTTAGTTTTAAAAAAGAACCATTAAAAATAATAGCATTGGGTGGAATTGAAGAAATCGGAAAAAACATGACATTATTTGAATATGAAGATGAAATAATAATTGTTGATTCAGGATTAGAATTTCCAGAAGATAGTATGTTGGGAGTAGACTTAGTTATACCGGATATAACATATTTGGAAAAAAATAAGCACAAAATAAAAGGTTTAGTTGTTACTCACGGACATGAAGATCATATAGGTTCAATACCATATTTATTAAAACAAATTAATGTACCAATTTATGCAACAAAATTAACAATGGCATTAATAAAAAATAAATTAGAAGAACATAAATTATTAAGAGGTGCTAAACTTACTGTAGTTAATCAAGGACAAACAATTAATTTAGGAAAAATGCAAGTTGAATTTATAAGAAGCTGTCATAGTATACCAGATTCAGTAATGCTTGCCATAAAAACTCCAGTAGGAGTAGTACTTCATACAGGTGATTTTAAGATAGATTATACTCCAATAGATGATCAGGTAATGAATTTAGGAAGAATTGCAGAGCTTGGTAATGAGGGTGTGCTTGCATTATTATCAGATAGTACAAATGCAGAAAGAAAAGGTTATACAATGTCTGAAAGCACAGTGGGAGAGGTTCTTGATAAGTTATTTTTAAATTGTACTAAAAGAATAGTTGTGGCAACTTTTGCATCAAATGTTCATAGAGTGCAACAAATTGTGAATGCAGCTGTAGCAAATAATAGAAAAATTGCAGTTTGTGGTAGAAGTATGATAAATATGATA
>CALVVM010000021.1 GCA_944363855.1 uncultured Bacilli bacterium | reverse complement strand
TTATTTCTTTTTGAATATCTTCATAAATACTATATCCTGAATAAATATTTTGATATAATTCATCTCTTTCAATAGGTTTAACATATTTACCTTCACTAGTAAGTCTAGCTATTAATAATGCATCTTTTGGATCACTTTTAGTTGGATTTTGATCATGCATTTCCTTAGCTTGTTTTACTGTGTATGTAGGCATTAAAACTGTTTCCTGACCACAATCCTTAAAATATTTATCGATATTTAACCAATAATGACCAGTTGGCTCAAAAGCTATAATTACATCTGTTTTATTTTCTTTATACATTGCAGCTGTTATTTGGCAACCTATTGCATCAAGATTTTCTGTTTTATCAAACCAAACTTTATGATACACCTCCAATCCTCTATAATCGCAGAATCTAGCACAGCACTTTGTTTTTCCGACATCTATTCCACATATCAAAGTATCTGATGTAATTCTTTCGATTTTTTCATTAACTCTCATAACATCATCCTCCTAGATTAATTTTATCAAATTTTGTACAACTTGACTTATCTAGTTTTTATTATAAGAGTCTTTCTATTTTATAATGATAAAAAAATAAAAATATATACAAAGAAAAAAGAAACTAAGTTCTTTTAGGTTATGGAGATTTTTAATTATTTTTTATGCTAATAATAGTAATAATATTTGTAAACTCATCATTATTCCGTTGTGTATAAAATGTAGTGACATTGGAATACATATATTTTTTGATTTAGAATAAATATAAGCAAATATAAATCCTGGAATACTATATGGAATAATAAATAATAGGTCTATTGGATTACTTAGTGTTCCTAAAACATGCATTCCCCCAAAAAATAATCCTGAGAAAACTATAAATAAAATGTTAGTATGTTTGAAAATTTTTTTAAATGATAATCTAAATACTAATTCTTCTAGTATAGGTGCGATAAATACTGTAATTATAAATGTATAGATAGGCGCTTTACCTAATGTATCAACTATTGCTTGTTGATTTTCTGAAGTCATTGTTGTAGTAAACATGGTTATAACTGCATTACTTAAAATCATAAGTCCTAACATTATAAACCAATATTTAATGTATTTCTTAAAATATTTAATATTATTTTTTAAGAAATCTTTAAAATTAGGTATAAAATCTTTTCTATAAATATATACTATTATGAGTGTGAGAGATGCTTCATAAAGGGTTAGGTATATTTGTCTAGCTATAATACTTAAATCATTATAATTAACTCCAAAAAGTTTTATAAAGTCATAAGGTAAACTAGAAACTATTAAGTATAAAAATAATACTCCAAAACCTATAAACATATCTCTTAAGTCATAATTTTTATCTTTTTCCATAGTAACCTCCACATATTATATATATATTATATCAAAAATTTAGAAAAAGATTAAAAAAAGTTTGAAAAATTATAAAAGTGTGGTATAATTTAGTTATCGAAGCAATAAAAAGAACAAGAGTGGGAAGTTTCCCACTCTTTAACTTAGTAAGGAGGTAACTAATGGATATTGCAAGTAAAATTAAAACTTTAATAGAAGAAGCTGTTAAGGAAAATGGTTATATAATAGATGAAGTATTATATGTTAAAGAAGATGGTAACTATTTTTTAAGAGTAGTTATTGATAAGAATGGAGTTATCGATGTAGAGGATTGTGTTACTGTAACTCGTTTAATTGATCCTATACTAGATACTGTAGATTATATAACAGATAGTTATATATTAGATGTTTGTTCAAAAGAGAAAGGTTGTGAAGAAGATGAACAGTAAAGAGTTCGCTAAGGCGTTAGATTTATTAGAAGAACGTGGAATGGATAAAGAATATATCTATGAAGCTATGGTACTTGCTTTAACAAGTGCTTATAAAAAGAATACAGGACTTTCTAATGTTCGTATAGAATTAGATAAAGATAAAAACGAATTTAAATTATTTTCATTTAAAACAGTAGTACTAGATAAAAAACATAAAGAATCACTTGATGAAGATAATATTCCTATGGCTGATGAAGAAGTGTTAACTGAAGAAGATTTAGAAAATGAAGAATTAGAAGATTTACCAGAAGAATTCAGATATAGACCATTTGTGTTTAATGATAAAATACATATTACTTTAGAAGATGCTAGAAAATTAGATCCAGAAATAAATGTTGGGGAAACTATAGAAGAAGAAGTAGATGCATCTAAGTTTGGTAGGGTTGCTGCTGCTACAGCTAAACAAGTTATAATTCAAAAAGTTAGAGAAGCAGAAAGAAATAATATAGCGCAAGAATTTGGAGAAAAACAAGATGAAATGATGTCTGGATTAGTTGAAATGGAAGATGAAAATAACTACTATATCAACTTAGGAAAGACTCAAGGATTGCTTCCTAAATCAGAAATTATTCCTGGTGAAGAAATTAAAATGGGATCTAATATTAAAGTATATATTAGTAAAGTTGATATTAACTCTAAAGGTGCTTTAATACTTTTATCAAGAAAACATTATGGCTTCATTAAAAGATTATTTGAACTTGAAATACCTGAAATTAGTGATGGTACAGTACTTGTTTATAGTGTAGCTCGTGAAGCTGGTAATAGAACTAAAATTGCTGTTTACTCAGAAGTTAGTAATGTAGATCCGATTGGTGCTTGTATTGGTGAAAGAGGTACTAGAATTGCTAATATCTTAAAAGAATTAGGTAATGAAAAAATAGATATAGTTAAATATTCTAGTGATCCTGTTGAGTTTATACAAAATGCACTTAGTCCTGCTAAAGATTTAAGAGTATTTGTTCTAGATGAAAAAACTAAAGAAACTATGGTAGTAGTAAATAATGAAAACTTAAGTTTAGCTATTGGTAAAAAAGGAATTAATGTTAAACTTGCTAGTCGTTTAACTCATTATAATTTAGAAATTAAAACAATAGAACAAGTTCGTGAAGCTGGAATCAATATTTTAGAGTAGGTGTAATATGAAGAAAATACCTATGAGATCATGTGTTGTTACAGGAGAAAAATTACCTAAGAAAGAATTAATTAGAGTAGTTAGAACTCCTGAAGGAAATGTAGTAGTAGATGAGAGTGGTAAAGCAAATGGTAGAGGAGCTTACCTTAAGAAATCTATTGAAACATTTGATAAAGCTATGAAGTCTAAAATATTAAATAAAAAATTAGAAGTAGAAGTACCAGATTCTATATTTGAAGAATTAAAAGAATTAGTAGGTGAGTAGTATGAAAAGACAAGATTATTTATCTTGGGATGAATATTTTATGGGACTTGCTTTACTTTCAGCAGAAAGAAGTAAAGATCCTAGTACACAAGTAGGTGCTTGTATAGTTAATCCTGAATTGAAAATAGTTTCAGTAGGATATAATGGCGCACCTAGAGGCTATGATGATGATAAAGATATGACTTGGGAAAGAAATGGCGATTTTCTTGATACTAAGTATGCATATGTTTGTCATTCAGAATTAAATGCAATATTAAATTCTGATGTACCTGTTAAAGATTGTAAATTATATGTTACTTTGTTTCCTTGTAATGAATGTGCTAAAGTAATTATTCAATCAGGAATAAAAGAAATAGTTTACTTAAGTGATAAATATGATGGTACAAAAGAAAATATTGCTGCTAAAAAAATGCTTGATGCATGTAATATAAAATATACAAAATATGAAACAAGTGGTAAAGACATAAAAATAACTTTATAGGAGATAATATGGATAGAGTTTATATGGATATGGCTTATGAACAAGCAGAAAAATCAGTTTGTTTAAGAGCTAAAGTTGGAGCAGTTATCGTAAAAGACGGTGCTGTAGTAGCTCAAGGATATAACAATGTAGTAGGTGGAATTAGACCTTGCTCTGAAATTGGGTGTCTAAGAGATAAATTGAATATTCCTCATGGGCAAAGAAGAGAAGTGTGTAGAAATATATGTGCTGAACAACTTGCTATCAGTGAAGCTGCAAGAAATGGTGTAGAAATTGATGGTGGTACAGCTTATATAACAACCTTCCCTTGTCATATATGTGCTAAATTACTTGTAAGTAGTGGTATAAGTGAAATAGTATATGATGTTGATTATCCAGATGAGTTATCAAAAAACTTTTTGATGGAGGCAGGAGTACTCGTTAGAAAAATATAAGAAAGAGGGTGGAATTATGATGAGTGTATTAGAATATGCACAAGACGTAAATAAAACCGTAAACGAAATACTTAATTTATGTAAAAGATTAAATATTCCAGCTCTAACAGAAGATGATTATTTAGATGAAGATGCAATTACTGAATTAGATAATCTTATTGCTAGAGAAGATGAAATGGATTTGGAATATGAAGAAGAACTAATAGAAAAAGAAAATAAAAAACAAGAACCTCAAACAAGTTCTTCTAAACAAATGAAGCAAGCTCAAGTAACTGTTAATAAAACTAAAGTTGGTAAAAAAGAACTTGCTAAAAAGAAAAAAGAAATGTATAAGAATAAAGAAAAACTTATAAGTAATGGACCTGCTGTTGATAATACAAATGTAGTTACTTATAAAGATGGTATGACTATATCAGATTTAGCTAAAGCATTAGGTGTACAATCAAGTGATTTAATTAAAAAATTATTTATGTTAGGATTACTTGCTACTGTAAATAATAAAGTAGATTTTGATAATGCAGAATTATTAGTTTCTGAATATGGTAAAGAATTAAAAAGAGAACAAATTATAGATGAAACTAAATTTGAAGAATTTGAAATGAATGATAAAGAAGAAGATTTAGTTAAAAGACCACCTGTTGTTACAATAATGGGACATGTTGACCATGGTAAGACAACTTTACTTGATACAATTAGAAAAGCTCATGTAGCAGATGGAGAGGCTGGTGGAATTACTCAAGCAATAAGTGCTTACCAAGTTAAAGTAAAAGATGAATTAATAACATTCATAGATACTCCAGGACATGCAGCATTTACTGAAATGCGTGCTAGAGGAGCTAGTATTACAGACATAGTTATAATAATAGTTGCTGCAGATGATGGTGTTATGCCTCAAACTAAAGAAGCAATAGACCATGCTAAAGCTGCAGGAGTACCAATATTAGTTGCTATAAATAAAATAGATAAACCTGCTGCTAATATAGATAGAGTTATGACTGAACTAGCTGAATATGGACTTACTCCAGAACAATGGGGTGGAGATACTATCTTTACTAAGATAAGTGCTAAAAATGGTATAGGCATAGATGAATTACTTGATAATATTTTACTTGTTGCTGAAATGGAAAACTATAGAGCTAATCCAAATAGATATGCTAGTGGTAGTGTAGTAGAATCTAGACTTGATAAACAAGTTGGTTCTATAGTTACAATTCTTGTACAAAATGGTACTTTAAGATTAGGAGATCCGATAGTAGTTGGAACAAGTTTTGGTAAAGTTAGAACTTTAAAAAATGATAAAGGAGAAGAAATTACTCAAGCTTTACCTAGTCAACCAGTAGAAATTACAGGTGTTAATGAAACTCCTTCTGCAGGTGATAAGTTCATGGCTTTTGAAACTGAAAAACAAGCAAGAAGTATAGGTGAAGCAAGAAAAACTGAAGAACACCTAAAACAAAATAGTAAAACAACTGTATCTTTAGAAGATATCTTTAATAAAATAAAAGAAGGTACTAAAGAAATAAATGTAATTGTTAAAGCAGATGTTAATGGATCTGCAGAAGCAGTTAAAAACTCTTTAGAAAAAATAGAAGTAGAAGGAGTTAGAGTTAAAGTACTTAGAAGTAGTGTAGGTGCTATTACTGAAAGTGATATAGTACTAGCTCATGCATCTAATGCTATTATAATAGGTTTTAATATTAGACCAAATAATTCTATAAAAGATTATGCTAAAGAACAAGGTGTAGAAATTAGACTTTATGATATTATTTATAAAGCAGTTGAAGAAATGGAAGCTGCTATGAAAGGTATGCTTGATCCTGAATATGAAGAAAAAGTTATGGGTACTGCAGAAGTTAGACAATTATTTAAATTCTCTAAAGTTGGTACTATAGCAGGAAGTTATATTCAAGATGGTATAGTTAAATCTAATTCAAAAATAAGAATTATAAGAGATAGTGTAGTTATTTATGATGGAGAGATTAACTCTATTCAAAGAGAAAAAGACACTGTTAAAGAAGTTAAAAAAGGATTAGAATGTGGAATTACAATTACTAACTTTAATGATATTAAAGTAGGAGATATCATAGAAGCATACGAAATGGTAGAGAAAAAATAACATTTTTTTCTTTTAATTGATAATAATATTAATATAATAGGGAATGTTTACTTATTAGAGTATTTATGTTATGATTTGAATATGAAAAAAGGAGATTATTATGACTATAAAAAATGAAAGAATCAATAGTAATTTACAAAAAGAAATTAGTTATATAATAGCTAATGAAGTAAAAAATCCTAATATTAAGTTTGTAACTATAACTGCTTGTGATGTAACTAGCGATTTAAGTTATGCGAAAATATATTTTACTACTTTAGGAGATTCAAATGAAACTTTGAAAGGATTAAAGAGTGCGAAAGGGTATATAAGAAGAGCCTTAGCAGATAGAATAGAATTAAGACATATTCCTGAATTAGAGTTTATATATGATGAATCTATTGAATATGGTAAAAAAATAGAAGAAAAAATAAAAGAAATTAACGAGAATTAATTTCTTTTTATTTTGCTTCTGCATATACATTTGAATCAAAGTTATGTTCAATTTTTTCTAATTTGTGTAATTCATTTGTAGTTATCAAGAAGAAATTGTGTAATAAATAATTATTATCTCCATTTACTGGATCATCCCAAGTTAAATCTAAGTGATACCAAGTTCCGTCTAGGTTAACTAAGTTCCATATATGATTATCAGAATTTATTTTATAATTTTGTAATCCTATTGTATTTAAATAAATTGCCATGATGTCACTATATCCACCACAAATTGATTTTCCTGTAGTTAATAAATCATAAGCTGTATAAGATTCTTTTGTATGTTCACTATCATATTTTGTTATATTTATTATGTGATCATGGAATGCTTTAATTTTATCCCTATTATTCATTGTATCGATATTATTTGTAATAATGAAAGAATCTATATATGCTTTAACAAATATTAACTCTTCTTCATTATAAGCTTTTTTATTTTTAACAGTTATTTTGCCACTATTAGAAATATCTATATTTATTGAATCAAAAGAATTAAACGGATGAACAAAATTATTTATATTTGATATTGTGTCTTTTTCATCAATCAATTTTTTTAAATCTTCTAAGCAATTATTGTAGTCACAATAAAAAGAATAACTATTATCTCCACTATTTAATACTGTATAAAACATATTTAATAATTCTTGATAATTTTCTACATTTGGTTTATCTATGTTTTGGACATATTTGTAATCATAATCTAAGTAGTATTCATTATAAGTTAATACTTTATTACTTCCACCATAAATAACATTATCTAATATGAATGTGGATATATTATCTTTAAAAATATATACTACTATTACAAGACTAATCATAAAACATATTTTTAATAAATCTTTCATAGCATCACCATACTAATTATAACACACTTTATTTTTTTATCAATAAAAAAAGACACTAATGTGTCAATATTTTATATTAAGCTAAGTATACTAATTGAAAGTGTACATAAAACTAATGATATAAAATTAAGAATAAGACCTGTTAAATTTATTCCACTTTTTATTTTATTTCTACTTGAAATACCTAAAGTACCACCAATAATTAAAAGTGTCATAGGAAGCATTAAAAATATTATTCCTAAAGCAATTTTTTCAAATATTAAGAAATATTCTCCAGCTGCAAGTATACATACAAATATAAATAATGTCCAAAAAGAATACCAAGTAGCAATTATACCAAGAATCATACTTGCAATACCTAAACCTTTTCCAGGTTGTTTAACTTTTGTTTTTTGATCTACATAATTTTCAGTAGGAACTCCACATTTAACACATACAATAGCTTTTTCATTTAATTTTTCTCCACAATTAGAACAAAACTTATTCATCTAACATCACCTAATATAATTATACAATAAAATATAAAA
Organism: uncultured Bacilli bacterium; assembly: GCA_944363855.1. Classification (GTDB taxonomy): domain Bacteria; phylum Bacillota_I; class Bacilli_A; order RF39; family UBA660; genus UMGS1613. The sequence continues at coordinate 5,564 of CALVVM010000021.1, read as the reverse complement.
AAATTACAACAAAAAAGAAGTAAATAATTACTCCATTGAATTAACTTTTTTACTTAATCTAGATTTATTTCTAGCACTTGTGTTTTTAGAAGTTACTCCTTTTTGAGCAGCTTTATCGATAGCTTTGATAGCAACTTTTAATTTATCATTAGCTTTTTCTTTATCTTTTGAAGCAACAGCTCTTTCTACATTTTTAATAGCAGTTTTCATAGTAGCTTCAAACTTATTGTTAGCTTCTTCTTTTTTAATATTTACTAAAACTCTTTTTTTAGCATTTTTCATATTTGCCATAAGTTCACCTCCAAGTCACATATACACATATTTTAACAAAAAAATAAAGAAAATGCAATAAAATAAATGAATTTGTTCAAAATAATAAGGGTGATTTGATGAATAAAGAGATAGATTTGAGTAAATATCAGGTAAGAACCGACTTAGCAATCGATCAAATAGAAGAAAAAAGTGTGTTAAAAGGTGTAAAGCACAATACTGAAATTATAGATAATATCAAAGTTACAACAGTAAAATTAGATGAAGAAAATGATTTAAATAAGAAAAAAGGTGAATATATAACTTTAGAATTTGAAGATGTAACTGATTATGAAAATAGAGAAAAGGTTACTAATGTTTTAACTAATGTATTAAGAAAAATACTAAAACTTAATAATGATTCCTTTGGTCTTGTTGTTGGTCTTGGTAATGATAAATCTACTCCAGATTCATTAGGCCCACTTGTAGTTAATGATATAATTATTACAAATCACTTATATATATTAAATGAATTAAGTGATAATTATAAGAGAGTAGCTGCTATAAATCCAGGTGTGATGGGTGAGACTGGTATTGAGACTAGTGATATCATAGATTCAGTTGTGAAAAAAATTAAACCAAGTTTTTTAATAGTTATAGATGCGCTTGCTAGTAAATCTATTGAAAGATTAAATAAGACTATACAAATAACTGATACTGGAATACATCCAGGAAGTGGTATTGGAAATAAGAGAAAAGAAATAAGTTTTGAAACATTAGGTATACCAGTTATAGCTATAGGAGTACCAACAGTAGTGGATGCTACTGTAATAGTAACTGACACTATAAACTTTATTTATAAAAATTATGCATTTAATAAAGAATATATGAATAATCCTAAAAGCAAATTAACTTTTAATAATGTAAATTATTTAAAAAAAGAATTAAAAGAAGATAAAAAAGAAAAACAAGAATTATTAGGTTTAATAGGTACTTTAAATGATGAAGAACTACAAACTTTACTTTATGAAGTATTGAATCCTATAGGGTATAACCTTATGGTAACACCTAAAGAAATAGACTTTGTTATAAAAAAATTATCTAGTGTAATTTCAAAATCTATAAATAATTCAATTCATGATATTGACAAAAATTAAATTTGTTGGTATATTATTATCGTAGGACAAAAGTAAGGTGGTGAGAAAATGAAAAAAGGTTTTACGTTAATCGAATTATTAGCTGTAATCGTTATCTTAGCTATCATCGCTTTAATCGCAACTCCTATTATTTTAGGAATCATTAACGATGCTAGACATAGCGCTAAAGAAAGATCAGCTGAATTAGTTTACACAGGTGTTGAATATGCTTATACAACTTCATTATACAAAAATACTACTGGAACTGTATTAGCTGAACCAACTGCTGCAGACTTAAAAGCTAACTTACAAGTTGATAATGTAGATTCAGTTGATTTTAACGATGATGAAACAGGATTAGTTATCACTACTGATGATGCTGTTACTTGTAATGTTACAAATGTAGCTAATGGATGGGCTGTAGAATGTGGTGAATACTTAACTGAAAAAGTAATCAAAACAATAGCTACTAACTAATTAAATTAGTTTAAGGAAAGTTTAGTTTATTCTAAACTTTTTTTATTTTACTTTTTTTATATTTAATGATATAATACTTTTGTTTTGAAAGGGGCTGATATTATGAAAAAGCCTGTAGTTGCTTTAGTAGGAAGACCTAATGTAGGAAAAAGTACTATTTTTAACAAATTAGTAGGTAGAAAATTATCAATAATAGAAGATACTCCTGGTGTAACGAGAGATAGAGTCTATGGAAGTGTAAACTATGGAGATTATAAGTTTCACTTAATTGATACAGGTGGTATTGAACTTGGTAATGAAGATTTTAATAAAGAGATAAGAGTTCAAGCTAGTTTAGCTATTGATGAAGCTGATATTGTTATATTTGTAGTTGATGGTAAAGATGGACTTACTAGTGATGATTTTTTAGTTAGAGATATGTTAAAAAAAATATCTGATAAAGTAATAGTTGCTATAAATAAGTGTGATAGTAAAAAAATAAAAGAAACTGAATATGAGTTTTATGAATTGGGTTTTGAAAACTATATTAAGGTTAGTGGTGAACAAGGTGATGGTATTTATGATTTATTAGATGCTATTACTGAAAGTTTCCCTAAGTTTGAAGAAGAGGAAGAAGATGGCATAGTTAAATTTTCTATAATAGGAAGACCTAATGTAGGTAAGAGTAGTTTAGTAAATGCAATACTTAATGAAGAAAGAGTTATTGTAAGTGATATTGCTGGTACAACTCGTGATGCTATTGATACTGAGTTTAATTATAATAATGAAAAATATGTAGTAATAGATACTGCTGGCATGAGAAAAAAAGGTAAAATATATGAAAATGTAGAGAAATATAGTTTACTTAGAAGTTTAAAAGCAATTGATAGATCTGATGTATGTGTACTTGTTATAAATGCGGAACAAGGTATAATAGAGCACGATAAACATATAGCTGGATATGCACTTGAAGCAGGTAAAGCTATAGTAATAGTAGTAAATAAATGGGATTTAATAGAAGATAAAGATAGTGCAATTAAAAGATGGAAAGAAGATATTGCTGCTAACTTTGCTTTTATGCCTTATGCTAAAATAGTGTTCTTGAGTGCTAAAACTAAGAAAAGAATTCATACATTGATGCCTGAAGTATTAAATGCTTATGAAAATAGTAAAAAAGAAATTAAAACTAGTTTACTTAATAAAGTTATTGCAGATGCATATGAGTTAAATTTACCACCTAGTTATAAAGGTAGAAGACTTAAAATATATTTTGCTTCACAAGTTAGAACTCAACCACCAACATTCAATATTCAAGTAAATAGTAAAGGATTAGTACACTTCTCATATGAAAGATATTTAGAAAATAAAATAAGAGAGTCATTTGATTTTAGTGGAACTCCAATAGTTATAAATTTTAAAAGTAAAGGGGAACAGTAGTTCCTTTTTTTTATGTTTTGTGTTATTATTATTAAGGTGATAAAATGGAGAAGATAACAAATAAAAGAATATTAACTATATTTACACTTTGTATATTGATAATGGTTCCCTTTCTTAAATTTTTTTCTATGAATTTAGAAATGTTTGGATTAATAAATAATTATGATTTTATAAATCCAGCAATCATTTTATATGTATCAGTTCCATTTTTAGTTTTTATTTATATTAAAGATATACTAGATAAAAAAAGAAAATTGGATATATATGATTATTTGTTTTATATACTTGTTTTTATAGGTATTATTTCTTGTATATTTTCTATGGATAAAATTCTTTCTATATTTGGTAAAGATTTTAGACATGAAGGATTTTTGTCTATATTGAGTTACTATTTATTATTTGTAAATTGGAAAGAAAATGGTAGTAATGAAGATATAAAGAAGTTTTTAAAGTTTTTAGTTATAATTGCTGTTATAAACTCTATATATGCATTATTTCAAATGTATACTAATTTTGATTTTGTATTAACTTATACTGATTACGATGGAAAAATGGCATCTGGTATGTGTGGTAATCCTAACTTTTTTGGAAGTTTAATTGTAACTGTACTTGCTATTGTTACTTGTAATTTCTTAATTGATAAAGAAAAATTAAATTATAAAAAAATATTATTATTGATACTTTTATTTGTTTCTTTAATAAACAGTGAATCTGCAGGACCTATATTAACTTATATAATATTTTTAATATTCATACTTGTTTTTATAGGTTTAAAAAAACAAAAAATAGGTAAGAGAAGTTTAGTTTTATTTATAACTATAGTAATAACTTATTTAATTTTAATACCACTAAATAATACTTTTGTTGTTGATAAAGAAGGAAATAAAATAAGTAAAAATGAAACTAGTATTTCATCTATTAAAAAAACTATAGGAAGTGGTGGAAATGGTAGATTAAAAATATGGGAAAACACTATAGAAGTTATAAAAGATTATCCTGTAGTAGGAGTAGGCTTTGATAATTTTGAATTAGCTTATCCAAATCCAAAAATACCAACTGGAATAGTTATGGTTACTACAAACGAAGAAGCAAAAACTCCAGTTACTTCATATTATATAGTAGATAATGCTCACAATGTTTATATCCATACTGCTGCATCAACTGGATTATTAGGTCTTATTCCATATTTACTACTATGCTTATTTGTATTTATAAAAGGATTAAATGGTAATAGCAAATTAGGAATATTACTATTAAGTGGATTTGTTGCTTATTCTATACAAGCATTTGCTAATATAAGTGTTATACAAGTAGCGCCTATTTACTATATAATAATGGGTCTAATATTGTCAATAAAAGAAGAACCTAATAAAACCTCTAACATATAATAATGTAGGAGGTTTTTTCATGGCTTTTTCAGATTCTTTTTTTAATAGAATAGAGAAAAAAACTAATGTTGGTAAGGAAACTATATTAGAACTTGCTAAAAAGTTACAACAAAACGATTTAAAAAATGAAGGTATTTTAAGAGAGGTTATTCAAACGTTAAGTCAAATGACTGGTAAAAATGTTTCTAAGGAGCAAGAAGATAAAATAATAAATGCAGTAGTCACTGATAAAGTACCTAAGGATATAGATAAGTTAATTTAATTAACTTTTTTTATTTATGCTATTTTTATAAAATTGTAATAGTTAAAACTACAGTAAACAGAAATCTGTCTGTAGTTTTTTAATTACTGAAAAAATAGGATTACAATTAAGCAAAAATGTTCATTTGATTAGTGTTTTAAGATGTGTTATAACCTTGATAGGTGATTAAATGAATTATTTAAATGATATAAAAAACTTAATAGAAAAAGATATAGTATTAAATAAAAAACATAGATTGATAGAAGAAGATTCTAGACTAGTTACTTATTATGAGATAGGAAAACTAATAGTAGAAGCTCAAGGCGGAGAATCTAGAGCAAAATATGGAAATGGTTTAATAAAAGAGTGGAGTAAAGAATTAACTGAATTATATGGAAAAGGTTACGATTATACTAATTTATCAAGAATGAGACAATTGTATACATCTTTTAAAAATATTGCCCCACCGGGGCAATTATCTTGGACGCATTATAAATATATACTTCCAATAAAAGAAGAGTCAAAAAGAAATTATTATATTAATCTATGTATAAAACAAAATCTAAGTAAAAATCAATTGATAGAGAAAATAAAAAATAAAGAATATGAAAGATTAGAGTATAAAGACAATATACAACTAATAACAAAAGATGAATC
>CALVVM010000020.1 GCA_944363855.1 uncultured Bacilli bacterium | reverse complement strand
AAAAAAAGGAAGATAGATCATGATAAAGAAACCGATATAAAAAAAAAAAAAAAAAAAAAAGTACTAAAAGTACTTTTATGCAGAAACTACTGTTCCGTTTTCATCAAATTGAATATTTGTTGGTACTGACTGTGCTACTTGTTCTGTTGGAGCACCAATTACATTTCCATTTGCATCAAATTGAAATCCATTTGATGTTACTGGTTGTGCAACTGGAGCAGCAGGTGTTTCAACTACAGGAGCAACATATCCTGGAAGTCCTGGACCTATCGGTGGAACTGGTTGTTCAACAGGTTGAACTGGTGCTACTGGAACTGCTTGTTCAATAGGTGTAACAACCTCAGAAACATTATTCTGAATATTTCCATTCATTTGTGCTACTAAAGAATTTAAATTAGTTTTAAATTTTTGTTCTTCTTCATCTACTAAACCCAAATGATAAACTCTTTCAATTTGGTCATGATTGAAAAGTGCTGTTTGATCACTAGATAAAAATCCTTCAGGATACATACATCCAGCATAGTCATACATAACATTTTGGTCTTCTGCAGCCATTGAGCAGAACCCTGTTATCATTACTCTTTTACTTCCACCTTTTAACATTACTACTGTACCTATTGGTAAAAATTTTTGTCCTACATTATTCATTTTATTTTTCCTCCTTTTCTTCTTTAGTATCTATAAATTTATAGGGTCTTTTTTTTTTCTAATAAATTATTTAAATCTAAATCTTGACTTTTTGTAACTAATATTATATCTTTTTCTTCAATTGATATTTGTATGGAATCGTTATTTTTTCCAAAATACAAACCTAATGTGTCTATATCTAATTTTATTCTTTCATAAATAGTCATAAAATCATCAAATGAATATTTTCCTCCAAAATATTTCATTCCTACATCACCTTTATCAGTGACTCTAACTTCTGAAAAATTTATTCCAGAATTTATAATTGTATTAATAGCATCATATATTGACGAATCATAATCATAATATTTCATATAATAATCATTAAACATAGATTCTAAACTTTTTTTAAACATACATACCTCCAATTGTTTTATCTATATACTATTTTTAAATTTTCATAAAAAGCTTCCTGTTTAGCAAATTCTTCCGGGGTTATAATTTTATTATCTAAATTTGTTTTAGCATCAAAAGCTAAATGTTTTTTGCTAGGATCATTTTTCAAAAAGTCTAATGCATCTTCATACCATTTACCTAGTGCTGTTCCTTTTGCATCTTTTGGAAGAACTATTTCAAAACTTCTAGTATCACAATTTGTATAAGTATTTACTTCACCAATTCTTTCTTCTATTGCATCAAAAGTTGCATTTGGAGTTTGATTAGCATTCTTTATTGTTATAGTAGCCTTATAATCTCCATCTATGTAACTAGAATTAAATTCCAAATTTGCTTCTCCTATATGTATTTTTTTAGAAAAATACTCGCCACCACTTAATTCTCTTATTTTATTTCCATTTTTATCATATATTTCATCTACTAATAAAGCATATTCATCATCTGGTTTTAAAACAGGGGTATTATAATTTTTTCTTTTTTCAGTAGTTTTAACAACTGAAATAGTATCATCCTGCATTAAAGTTCCTTTATATTTACCAGCAGTTTGCTCAACTACAGGAGCCATAGCGTCTCCATCTCTTATTACAAGAGCTTCTTTTTGTAATCTTGCAAACTTATCAGGATCGTCAATCATTTCTTTTATTCTATCTGCTTCAAATTTAAAATTCGTATGATTATCTATATTATATTGTTTTAATGCTTTATCTAATTTATCCACAGCTGATGTCCACTCTTTAGCACTACTAAAATGCTTTATTCCTGATGTTGATTTACTATGAGTCATTGCAAGAAGAGCGACCACATCTTTATCAACTGTATCTGGCAATATTTCGCCATCCGTCAAAACAGATAGAGCGGAGTTTAATGGATGATTTTTTCTTGCCATTGTATCCAAGTAATCGAGATGTAATTCTAATTCTCCTGTTTTTCTATTTGGTAAATAAAATTTCGAATCACTTAAGGAATCTATTTGTATATATTTACCTTCTAAATTTTCAAAACCATTTAAAACAAGTTCTTTAGCTATTTCTTCATCAATATACATATATCCGCCACGCATACCAAAATCATGTATAAATGATGCATATACAACTTCATCCACATCTATTCCATCAATGTTTTTTGCTAAAGTTGCTGAATATTCTGCTACTTTTGTAGCATGCTTTATTCCATGCTCTCTAAAGTTTTTGAAGAATTCTTTAAATTTAGTTTGCGCTGCTAAATTACCTTCACCATAAACTTTTGCAATGCTTTTCAAAAACTTAGAAACTTTTGTAGTAGATTTTATATTATCAATATTTCTCAACATTTGGTCAAATTGTTCTTCTCCCAAATTACTTACAATATTTAATGCTTTTACAATATTATTTTCTTCTAATGTTACATCAAGCATATTTATAAAAGTTTTATCATTTAAGCCTGAATTAATTATTTTTATAAATGCTGCATTATCTAAACCTGTATCAATTAAATCTTTAATTTGAGAGGTAGTCATTGAATTTCCTAATTGACTTAATCTTGTTGAATCCAGTGATTTAATCAAAATTGACTGTGTACTATTATCTAAATTATTAAATATTCCATCATCTATAAATTTACTATATTCTGCATTTGATAATTCACTCATAGCTCTACTAATATACTTTTCATCTATATTTTTAAGCGTGCTAGTTATAAGCTGCGAATCACCATTTAAAATCACCTTATTCACTTGAGCTGTTCTTACATTTCCTTTAAAGGAGAATGCCTCTCCAGCGAAAGATGCAAATCCTGCAATTCCTGCTTGCATTTTAACAGCATCCCAACCACCTTGAGACTGCCAAGCTTCATTCCAATTTTTTCCTTCAGACATCATTGTTACAAGTGATTGGAACGGAACTTCTAATACTCCAGTACCCACATCTAATGCTACTCTCATACCAGAACGAGCTACTGTTTGTAAAGCGGGATTCGCAATGTTATTGGTTAAAGAAGAAAACTTTGCAGTTCCTATTTTACCACCTACATACCATTGAGCACCTTCCCAAGCACCTTTTATACCACCAATTGCCAAACCTTTAGCGGTAGAAGATTCATTTAAACTATTTAGACTAGCAATGTTACCTACATTATCTGTTATTATATATTCACCATTTCCCTTTGATGTAATATTTAATATAAGATTTTGTACACTACCATCTTCTAAAGTTATTTGTTGACTGATAGTAGTAGATTCTCCTTGTTTTAATTTTTCTATTTCTGAATATTTTTCATAATCTATAGCAAAATCTATATCTGTACCACCATAATTTATTGAAATACTATTTTTATTCCATTCTTCTGCCGTATATTTACCTACTCCTGCTGCTGTAGCTGTTGCAGCTAATGTTGTAGCAGAAACTCCTGCTGAAACTGAAGTGGCACCACCTACTGCTACTCCACCGACTCCAAATGTGACTATAGTAAGTACAATAACGCCAGCTACATATCCAACGCCTTCTAATATTTTGCAACCCATTCCATCTGATTTAAATGGTGCATATGCATACTCATCTAAAGTTTTTCCTAATTTTGTATCATATAATGAATCAAATATTTTATTTGTCCAATTATATGCAACTACTGATTTAGTTCCATCCCATAATTTTTTCGTTGCACCAAAGTCCCAATTACCAGTTACAATGCCTTTACCAACATCATATAAAGCCGTTCCTATAGTGCTTACACCAGCCCCTAATAAAATAATAAAGTCTCCAATAGCTTCTACTAAACTCACTAAACCTTTTACAAGAGAAATAACACCATTAGCAATTGATGCTCCGACTTTTTTCCAATTTTCAATATCTGTAGCCCAAGTCCAAGCAGTTTTAAGTCCACTCCAAATAGTTGTTCCAATCTTCGATATAAAGGCACCTGTATCTTTTAAAGCTTTAGAGGTCCAATCTTTTGCAGCATTAAACTTTTCTGATACCCAGTCACTAACTTTATTAGCTTTATCACTTATCCAACTAGTAGCAGATTTATAAGCACTTGTTACTTTGGAACCAACCCACTTAAAACCATTTACTATAGAAGTTCCAAGTTTTTTAACTCCACTTACTACTTTACTAGCAACTTTAGCTCCTGTATCAGCAATAGTTTTTCCTACTTTATTTCCAACTACACCGCCTACTGCAGCACCTACAACTCCCCCAGTTGCAGCTCCTATAGCAGCACCACCTATAGTTCCACTTACCGCTCCTATTTTAGATACCATAGAAGATATTTTACTTGCTCTATTATCATTTTTTGATTCTATATTTTTTGCAGAATCAATTTTTTTAGATATTATACTGTTTACATCGTTTATTTCTTTTTTTGATTTATATATTTGATTTACTATATCGTTTACTAAACTTTTATATCTAAAAGAACTTGGCAAAGAATTCTTAAGATTTACACTAGTACTATATGCATCTTGCATAGTATTTTTAGATTTTACTAAGCTAGGTAATACATAAGAATTTACTTTACTTGCATCTAGTACTATTGCACCCATCTTTACTCCTCCTACTTAAATTACATTTCTGCTGTTTCTAATTGCCTTCTTAAATTATTTATTTCTCTATCCGCATTATTTATTTTACTATTTAAATTATTAATATTATTATTTATTTCTGGAATTATAGTATTGTTTAAATTTTTGATAATTTTATTTATATCTTCTTTTGTATTGTTTATTTCTCCACCGTCTGCTGTTTTTCCATTTATTGTGAAATATCTTTTTAAATAATCATTAGAAGATATTAAATAGTTATTACTACTTTTTAAACTACTAAGCAATTTATTCGCATAACTAAGAGAATTTTTATATTTAGTTCTTTCACTAGCATAATTATTTTTTTGTCTAGTTAAACTATTTATTTTTTCTTTTATTTCTACTCTAGTCAAAGCCATATTAACACTCCTTATTCATAAATAAAAGTTAAATAACTTTAACTCTTATTTATAAATGTCTTAATTTCTTAAGACAAATATATTATTATCCAATTTTACTAGATGCAGTTGCTTCTACTTTTTCATATGCAGGAGCTACTGTATTAGATAAATAATTAGAACAATCTGTTACTGATTTGATAAAATCAGGAAATTTTGCTTTCATTTTATCGAATGCAGCATATAGTTCACTAGCAGTTTCACTATCATATACATTTTTTACTTTATTGATAACACCTGCTAAATCACTATTTAATAAAGAATCTAAAGCATTAGCTGATCTAGTCAATTCATTAGCAGCTGCTCTACATCCTTGTGACGAAAATGTCATTGCCATATTATTACCTCCCTATAATTATAAATTTTCTTCTAAGTTTTTGTAATCTTTTCCGATTGCTACTAAAAGTTCACCAAAATCATTTATTAGTTGACCGAATTTTTCATAGTCAGCTCTAAAAGATTCTATATTACTTGTAAATCTTTCTGCAGCAGATCCTGTCCAAGCAGTTTTTAAATCACCTACTATGCTATAAATTCTTTTAATTTCATTATTATAAGTAGCTGAATTTTGAATTATTTGATTACCATAGCTAATCGCTTGTTCTGGATCCATACTTATTCTTGCCATATCTTCACCTCCATTATAAATAACATAAGACTTTAGCCCTTATTATTCTACATTATAATTATCACATATATTTTATATTTAGTCAATATTTTCAAACGAAAAAGCACCTTTTAAAGGTGCTTAAATTAATATAATTTTATCTCCATTTTTAATTCCACATTCTTTAATGTTTGAACCTTCATTAAATACTATACCTGTACTAGATAAAAGTGTACATTTTTCTTTTATAGGAAAATGTCCCTCAGATAATTCATTAATTGTTTTTATTAATAGATTAGCAGTTACTTTTATAGACTTAGATACTGGTATATAAATATCGTATTGTTCTTCTATCATAGGAACTAAAACTGTTATAAGGATTTTATTCGTCATCGTCATCTACCTCCTCTTCGGTAGTAGCATTACTTAACACTTTAATAAATATTGGATTACCTTTTTTAACACTATATCCAAATTTATTTCCAATCTCTTCTTTGATATATTTAGGATTTTTAGAAAGTTTCATAGTAAATTGATCAGCAATTCCATCACCAATCCAAATTCCATGGTTATTTGAAACTACAGTTTTATACCAATTTTCATATTCAAATTGTTTTACATTATCAATTACATCAAATATAACTATACTTACCTTTCTTAAATCCTTTGTCATAGTCATAAAATTATCTAATTTATCCTGAGACTCTTGAGATAATTTGTTTTTAAATTGACTAAGTCCAACTATTATGACTAATAAATCTTGACAACCTGATATAGCTTGTACATTATATTTATTAGCTACATAAGCCTCATTTAATTTTTCTAAATAAGTATATATTTTATTAAATATTCCTTCTATATCTTCTTTATAATAATTACAATTGAATTTTTCGTTTTCAAACATTTTTTCAGCATCTATTATATTAACCGACATATTTTTATTATAAGTACAAACTTTAATAAATTCTGGTATAAAAGATTCAAAAGCTGTTGTCTCTGTAGAAGATACTATTGTAACTGGCTTAGTTCTTAAATCAAATTTAGAAATTTTTAAACTATTTTTTTCCACTCCTACAGGTATAGAATCAAGTCCTTTTATTTCATTTTTTACTATGTCAAAATTAACTATTTTAGGTAATACTGGTACTTTTTTAGCTTTAATAGTATATTGTTCATTTAAAGTATTACACAAGTTTTTAATATATTCTGCATTATTATCATTATTCTTATATTTAGCACTTTGAAATTCATAAATTTCCTTAAATTTAACTAATCCTCTACCTTTTATTTTAGATGGATAAAGACCATGAGTATTACCTACTACATCTGAATAATCATTTTCATCGTTTAGTTGTAATACTAAATTTTGTTTGAAGTTTTGTTTTAACTTATATCTTATGAAATTAACACCATTTGTACTAAGTATAAATATTACACCATACTTCAAACCTTCTCTTGTTAAAGAATTGAAGTCTTCTGCTAAATCTGGATACATCTCATCAAATGCTTCATAAAGGTTAATCATAACTACTATGTTAGGTATTTTATTTCCACTATTTTTTACATAAGATTCGTAACTACCACCATACTCAGCAAATAATTTTTTACGAGTATCTATTTCTTCTTTTAACATTTTAAATAAATTATTTATTTTTTCTGTATCATTTGATAATAATACGTCTCCTATATGTGGGGCATTTTCATATAATTTTAATGTTTCAGCGCCACAATCAATTATATAAAAGTTAATTTCTTCTGGAGAATGTTTCATTATAGTTGAATGAATTATAGTACTAAGTAAATCATCTTTTCCTGTTCCAGCAGCTCCATATATTATAGTATTACCTTCTTTAGAAAGCGGGAGTGTTAAAAGGGCTTGAGATTGAGTAGATGGATCATCATACTCACCTATTACTGGATTAATAACACACTCTTCTTCTTTGTAATTATATTTTTCTTCTAATTCATCTATATAAATATTCTCAGGTATTTTATCTAGCCATAATTGTTTAGCAAATACATTCTCTTCTTTACCTAAATCATATAAATACTTAACTATATTAGATAATTCTTCCCCATTAGCTTTAACATTTGTATTTGCTTCTTCTTTATCTACACTCTTAATTACGTACCCAACATTATTTATAAAATTAATATTAGTATCTATTTTTCTTTTTATTTTATCTGTGTTTAAATAAGGAACACCTGCATAAGCAGATTGACCAAGTGCGAAAAATTCATTATATCCTACTTGAAGATAAAATCTACCTACATTATGAAGTGATGCAGCATCTGGACATTTTATCATATCCACACTATCTGATTTATCTTGAACTTTTAAACAAACTCTAAATTTAGTATTTGACCAAATTTGATCATCTACTACTCCATTTGGTTTTTGAGTGGCAAGTATCAAGTGAACACCTAAAGAACGGCCTATACGAGCAGTTGAAATTAATTGTTCCATGAATTCTGGTTGCTGTGTTTTTAATTCAGCAAATTCATCACTTATTATGAAAAGATGTGGGACCGCTATTTCAACTTTACCTTCTCTTCTAAGTTTTTGATATTTATATATATCAATTGTACTTTCATTTAATTTTTGTCTAGCATCATTAAATATTTTTTGTCTTCTTTTAAGTTCACTTTCTATTGAAGCTAAGCTTCTTTTCATATCATTTACATCGAGGTTTGTTATTGTACCTGCTAAATGTGGAATATGAACCCCTGTTTCTTTGTTTTCAAATGCTCCAGCAAGTCCACCACCTTTGTAATCTATAAGTACAAAAGATACTTCATCTGGGTGATAATTAACAGCCATTGAAAGTATATAAGTAATTATAAATTCTGACTTACCTGAACCTGTCATACCTGCAACTAGTCCATGTGGACCATGGAATTTTTCGTGCAAATCCAATTTAAATAATTCTCCATTAGTATCTACACCTACTGGAGCAGATAAACTTGTAATTGGATTATTATTCTTCCACCTATTTAAAGGATTTAGTTGTTCTATTTTTCCTACATTATACATTTCAAGGAATCCAATTTTATTTGGTAAAGAATATCTATCTTTTGCCATTTCTATTGGTATATTAGCAACTATTTTATTTATTTCTTTTATATTTAAATCACCAATAAAATCAGCTTTAAAAGATTGTTGTTTATCTTTAGTTAATTCATTTTCAAATATTCCTGATTCATTGCTATCAATATTTATAAATGTTGTACATTCATTAGGCAAACCCAATAATCTTTCCTGTACAAGCAACATACTAAATCCTAAATTGTTTTTTTGACTTAATGTATTTTTTATTATTTCTATATTCCTTACTGATTGAAAATCATCAGTTATTATTAAGAAATATGGTTTGTAATTCTTATAATCACCACTTCTTAATTTAGTTGTATCTCCATCTTCATATTTTCTATTTTGATAATAATTATCTAAATAAATAGATATTTGATTTGCTTCATCTACATCGGTAGCAAAAAATCTTATTGATTTATCATCATCAGAACAATATGGAGAGGTTTTTAAATAAGACCACTTATGTTCATTTTCTTTAGATGTCATTATAACTATTTTTAAGTCTTCATAACTATGAAAAGCCATTATTTGTAAAAGTAATCCTTCAACAAAACTTTTAGTTAAATCTTTTTTACCTACTATAGCAGAAATATATTTTTTAGTTAAATTAACAGTTACCGGAACATCAGTCATTATTTTAGTTTCTGCTCCCAATTTATCTAACACTTCTCTTAAATTATTTTCAGTTAATGAAAAATGTTCTTCTGGATAACGAACTTTAACATAAGGTTCTACATTTCCTATTCCAAGTCTTAAGTTTAAGAAATCATCGTGTTCAATTTTTCTTTCCCAAAGATTTCTTTTTCTATTTTGAATTATTTGTTTACACTCATCAAGTGGTATATTATTTTCTATTAAAGATTGTCTTTGTTTAGAAACAATATTTCTTATATGTTGTCTTCTTTCTTCAATATATTGATTATATTTAGTTATTCTTAACTTTTCTCTTTTTTTCTTTTGTTTAGCTTGAAATTTTTTTTGTAATAATGGCCATACCATCATACTACAAAGCATAGCTCCACAAGTTATTAAAGATGGGAGTGCTGATGATAAACTTTGAGTTCCACCCATTACATTAGCGAGTGCAGTTACTCCTGATACCATTGATGTTATACCCATAGTAATCATAGGTCCTAATGTATAAGCAAGTGGCATTTCATCTTGTTTTTCCTGTTCTGGAGGTGCGTCTATATAAATTTCTTCTTCCTCAACGCTAGTTCTAAATCTAGGCATTCTAAAGAAATATTCACTTTTATCATATACTTTTATTTCAGTATCTTCTTCTACATCAATAACTTCTTTTGTATTTATATTTAGTGGTGTTCTTTTTCTTAATATTTGAGTATTATAATTAATTATTCCTTTTGGATTATTTATAATTACATAAGTTCCACATATAATTATTTTTAAATTCATTATAAAAATCACATCACCAATATTTAAATTTGCCTCATTAACAGCAATTCCATTAACAAATACAACTCCACTATTAGTCAGATTTTTTATTTTCCATAATCCATTTGTACAGCTTAATAAACATTGTTTTTGTGATATATATATATTATTATAGTTAATTGTATTACTTGAACTATTACCTATATATATTTCTGCATTACTTCCTACTTCAAATTCACTAGAATTATCATCATATACAGGAGTAGTACATAGTATATAATTAAATTTTTCACCTTTTACTTGAAGTTCAAAAATTGAATATTCTTCTATTACAACTTCTTCATATATTTTTCCATCATATACAATTTTTGTTTCATAATTACTCTTTAGGTGCCATTTGTTTTCTTTTGCTTCTATGTTTATAAGATTTCTTTTAAAATTATTTTTATCCCTATCTTCAACCCAAAAACTTCCATTTATTTTTAATGGAAGATTCGTGTTATAAATTTTACCATTTTTTATTAAAGATACTCTCATAAACACACCTCTTGATATTCTTCTACCTATATAAAATTATACAAAAAAAATCTATATTTTTCAATAGATTTTTATATTTTTTAATTAGCTTCTACAACTACACCATTTTCGTCAAATTGAAATTCTTCTTTTTTAGGTTCAACGTACCCTGGTAATCCTGGCCCTATAGGTGGAATCTCTTTTTCATTTTCTTCTGAAGCCCCTATAACTACTCCATTTTCATCAAATTGAAATTCTTCTTTTTTAGGTTCAACATATCCTGGTAGCCCTGGACCTACAGGTGGAACATCTTCTTCAATTTCAACATTATCTATAGCAATTAGTGTTCCATTTTCATCAAATCTATATTGTTCAAAATTTTGGTCTTGTTTTAAATCTTCACCTTTTACTGAAATTACTGTTCCGTTTTCATCAAACTTAATTTCATTTAACATTTCATCTTTTTTATCAACTATATTATTATCAGTACTTACAACAGTACCATTTTCATCAAATTCAATATTATTAAATATTTTCCAGTTATCATTATTTTCTTCTTTTGGTTCACTTGTTTCATATTCTTTATGGAATGGATTATTTATATCTTCACCAGTACCTGTACTAATAACATATCCATTTTCATCAAATTTTATATTTTTCCAATCAGCAGTCTTAATCTCTTGTGGTTGTTCTACAACTGGATCAGCTATCATTACTACTCCATTTTCATCAAATAATAATTTAGAATATGAACTATTAGAAGTTAAGAACATATCATTTTCTTTATGAAAGTCAGAAGCAGCTTTTTCATCTGTATTACCTGTTAATCTATTTAATAATCCCTTGAATGTTTCTTGTTCTTCATTTTTAAATCCTAGAAAGTCTACACTTTCTATATCAGTATGATTAAATGAACAAACAAATTCTGGTAATAACATTCCTTCTGGATAAGCACATCCCATATAATCATTTATTTTTAAATTACCGCTAAAACTAACAGAATAATAACCTGTTATCATAACTTTTTTATATTTTCATTATAAAATAAACACTGAACCTATTGGTAAATATTTTTGTACCATACTAAAACACCTCTTTATTCTATATACATTATATAAAAAAAAATAAAAAAAAGCAACAAATATTTGAAAATTTATTTGATTGCTGATTGTCTTAAAGAAATTGAGTAATTTTCTATACCATTAACTTGAGAATTTGTTTCATTTGCTATATTTGAATACACTTTTGAACTGTTTTTTATAGTGTTATAAATGCCACTAACAGAATTTAAAGTTAACTTTAAATTATCATCTAATGACTTCAAATAACTTCTATATTTAAAATCATACGGAATATATAGCATACTACTAATCTCTATAGCTTTTCTTAAATTATTTATAGAACTATCTAATCCTACATTAACTAATCGATTTAAACTACTCTCATCAAAATATATTTTTGCCATTATATCACCTTATTTGCATAACTTTCATATTCTTGTGCGACATCTACCAAAGTTTTTCCATACTTATTTAATGTGTTGACCATTTTAGTATACTGAACTTTTTCTATATTAGTTCTTCTAATAAACTCTTCTGAAGCACTACCAACCCATTCAAAAGTTCTTGTATTCATATTTGCTATTCTAGTGAAAAGTGCTGAAAATTCTTCATTTAATTCTCTGGTTAAAGATATTATATCTTGTCCACTTTCATTTAATTTTTTTGTATCTACAACTAAATTTCCCATAACTATCCCATACTTTCAATACTATTACTTAATTCATTTAGTTCTTTATTTATTTCAACCAAAACTATATTCTTCAAATAATTTCTTCTATTTATTAAATCTTGTCTTAGTGCTTTTAATTTACCTTGATCCGCACTTATAGAATCTATACTATAATAATTATCAATCCTATCTGAAGGAGTTTCTAAATTTTCTATAGCATTATTTAAACTATTTATAATAGAATTTATATTAGATCTTAAATTCTTATATTTTCTTTGATTACTTAACATTGTACTTAAATCATCCATTTTATCACCACTTATTATTAGGCACTTCTATATTAGCAATTGCCTTCTTTATAGTTTGAGTCATTTCATCACTCATATTTTGATATCTATTTTTTAATTTTATTAAATCTTCTGCATAACTTATTAAATTTTTATTTACTACCTTAAAATTAGTTCTAAAACTATTAAATTTATTTCTATAATTATCTGCAGATTCACAAGCATAAAAGTTTTTAGTTTGCTCTACTACATCAGATATTTGATTCAATGTTTTATTTACTCTTTCTGCATAATTAAATATATCTAATATCAATTTATCTATGCTATCTAAATTAATACCAACTTCATTATATCTCACTATATCACCTATTTTCTATTTATATTGTATATTATTTAGTAAAGTATTTCAAGTAAAAACCAAAAAAAGTGTATTTATTTATACACTTTTTGTAAATTTTGTTTAGAAAATTCATTATTAACATCTCTGATTGATACAGTAGCAGATAAACTCATAGCTGTTTCTCTTTCTTCTAAATAATCTATTTTGTCCTTATTTAAAAAGTTTAAACTATAATTATTACCGTCTTTTGTGTTAGCAGTATATTCATCAAATTCCTTTTCTATATCTGTTTGACTATAACCAGTTGATTTTGATAATTCATAAAAGAAATTATCTTGAATATTTAAATATGTTTCTATAAATCTATTATTATATTTGTATTTTGTGCTATCTTTATATTTTATATGACTATTCAAATCATTTTCAAATAAAGAGATTAAATAGAATACATCTTCTAAAGTAGCATCTTTATTAACTAAGTTTTTAGCTAAATTTTTATAAAATAATTTACTTAATGTTTCACAAATAGATACTTTTACTGTGTAGTTAACTTCATCTATTAAAGTTGAATCTTTAGTTCTACCTGTAGTTTTTTCTAAAATATTATAAAAATCTGTAGGGGCTTGTTGCATAACTTCAATAGAATACATCATATTTAATATTTCTTTCTTATCTTTATCTGTTGTTACACCAAAATATAAATATAATTCGTTTAAATCTCTTTTAAAAGATAATTCTTCAGTATCATTAACACTGTAACTTGGATTTAATAAATTTACTAAACTTAAACTTTCTAAGTATCCTATCATATTTTTATATACTAATGGATCATGTCCAGTTAAATTCATCATGTTTTTTTCAGCAGAAGCTTCATAAAGCCAAGTAAAATCTAATGAATTAACTTCTAAGTTTTTAAATCCATAACTTATACCAAAGTTTCTTTTTAAATTAGTATTTTTATTTAAATCACAATTACAACCTTTTTGTAACAAATGGATTATTTCATGTATAAATATATCTTCTTCAGTACCTTTACCATTAATCATATTAGCTACTTCTAGCATATTAGGTGAAATTATTAAACAATTATCATCTGTAACAAATGCATTAGCAACTGCAGATGTTTGTTTATACATTTTTAAATCACTTAAAACACATTTAACTCTATCTATATTAATATCTTTATTTTCTTTTATATATTTATTAGCAGTTTCTACTATTAATGTACATATTTCTCTTATTTCACTATTATTTAATTCTTTATAAACAGATGTTTTAACAGTTTTCTTATATTCCTTATTATTTTTTAATATTAAATTATATAACTCATCTACAGTAATATTTTTTAATTCATTAGAATGCTTATTAACCAAATTTAATTTATTATATTCAGTTAATGACTTATTAAAATTATATAAATTTTCATATTCATATGTAATATCTAAACTATCTATATATGATTTTATAGAATTATAGTTACTAGTAGTAAAATTAATTTTTGTCGCTGTTTTTTTAACTTCACCAATATCTTTCATTGGAATATCATATCCACTAAAACCAACAGTTTGAGTAATAGTACTAGTAGTTTCCTTATCATTTGTTTTATCAGTTGATGATGTGTCTACTGAACTATAAGAATAATCTGTTTTTGAAGAATCATCTGTATATCTAGCTCTATCACCGTTAGGAATCAAACTGCATCCTGAAAGTGTTATTATAGCAGCCATAGTAATCGGTAATAACACCATCTTACCTTTTTTAAATATATTTTCATTAACTTTTAAATTTTTCATAAAACCGCCCCTTTTTCTTTAATTGCCGTATATATTAACAAAAAAATGACTTTTTGTCAAATTGACACAAAAAAGACAAATCTTAAGATTTGTCTTAATACTATACTATAATTAGTTAGCTTGTTCTTGATATTCGCTATATGCAGAACTTGTACTTTCAGCAGTTTGTTTAATAGTAGAAGCAGTAGCTTGATCTTTAGCTTGATAAGCTTCTTGAACCTTAGTTAATTGATCATTGAAAGCTAACATTTGACTACAAATAGCATTACAAGCAGTTTTAACAGCTTCAATATAAACTGTCATAGCTTGAGCATATTCACCTTTGAAAGCAACTTCTGGATCATATGCATTTAATTCATTTAATGCAGTTTTTATATTATCTACATATTTTCTAACTGCTTCTTTCATTGCAGGAATATGATTAACATTAATACCAACTACAGTATGACCATTTTTAAATGCTGATTCAACTTCTGCAACAGTTCTATTTACAGTACTTGAAAAAGTATTTTTAATTTTACTTATTCCACTATTTATAGCATTAGTAGCAATATTTTCTACTTTTTGTAAATCTGTTATCCAAGACATAATAAACTCCTTTCTTTATTAGAATGAAACGATATCAGTTTCTTCAACTAACGCTTCATCTTGATTTGCCCAGTCTTCAATCATTTCTGCTACTAGGCTTTCTATATTTGTTTTAATTAATTCTAATTCTTTTGTAATTGTTTGTGTAGCATTATACATATTTTTTTCAAAATTAGCTTCGGCTTTACCTTGCCATCCAGCTTGAAAAGTTTGAGTTACGTTGTTTGTATCATGTAATGCGTCAATAGCTTTTCCGATAGCTTTAGTTTTAATTCCGTCTAAATAATCGTATGCTCCTTTTACACTTACACCAATACTTAAATCTCCAATTCCAAGATTACTCATATCTTTCACCACCTTACCTTATATCTACAATACAAGTATACAATATTTTTTTAATGATTGCAAGCATTATTTACACTTTTTTACAATTAAATTAATATTAAACTTGAACCGTTCTTTATATTTGTCTCTCTTATTAATGAGTTTATAGGATATTTTTCTCCAGTTGTTCTATCATAAAGACAAGTTTTATTAGTTCCATCAAATGTTCCATTAGTAAGTTCTTTTACCGCTTTACTAAGTAAAACTACTACATTACCTACTTTTTTATTTATAGGTATATATAAGTTATATTTTTCATCAACTTCAGGAACAATTAATTCAATAAGTATTTTATTTTTCATGTTCATCACCTGTATCAACTACATACTTAATAATAGTATGAGTTCCTTTTTTAACTGCTAATCCCATAAAATCAAATTCTATCTTTTTATCTTCTAATGTTAAATTACTAATATTTATAGACATTTGAGAACCAGCTTCAGTACCTAACCAAATACCATTTGTTGAATCAACTTGAGATTGATACCATGGTTCTAATTGTAGATTCTTATAATCTGAATAATTATCTACAAAGATAAAGAAACTTCTTTCAAATGTATTTGATGCCATAAATAGATTATTTACTATTTGTTTTCCTTGTGGAGTTAACTTATTTGTTAATCCAGATGCTCCTACTATCATATAAACATTTGTAATATTAGATTTTTTCTCATTAACTATTTCATTATTTATAATAGCAATTTCGTTATCAAAATTATTTTTTATAACTTTAACGCCAGCAAAGTCTCCATCGAATGCATCTACAAAATCTACTATTTTAAAATTAATGTTTTGTAATTTATTTATTTGTTTAATGAGTGCCATTACAAAATTAAACTTAGTTGGTAAATCATTACCTATAACTATATTAAACTTAGTATCTGTAAAATTATAGTTATGTATTTCTTTTGTATTAATATCGTATCCTATTGGTAAATTAGATAATGACATATTATCTACTATAACATCATTTAAAGTAACTACATTAGGTACTGTTCTAATCTTTTTAGCTCTTGTTGTATAAGCAGCATTAAGTTGTCCAGCAGCATCTTTTATTACATTGTTTAATTGTTTTAAATCTGTAATATTAGCTGTTTGAAATTCATAACCTGTATCATCTTTTGATATTATACCTCTACCAAAGACTCTAGCTGGAACAAGTCCTTTAGGAGCACCTACTAATCCTCTATAATCTCCACCATCTGCAAGTTGTAGAGCAATTTTATTATTGAAATATTGTGTTGTTCTCATTCTAACACTATTAGTAGTTGTACAACTTAGTATAAAATGTATTCCATATTTAGAACCATCTCTATACATAGTTTGTATACTTTCAGCTATCTTAGAATAAGTTTCACTAAATATTTCATAATTGTTTATTATGAATATAAGTAATGGATCTTTATTTCCACTATTTTCACAATAATTTTTATAACTACCAGCATAATCTGCATATGCATCTTTTCTTCTTTCAATTTCTTCATCTGCATAAGATAAGATATTCATTATCTTTTCTTGTTCATCTACTGTAGCTATTTCTCCAACATGTGGAAATTTATAGAACATTTTTAATACTTCAGCACCACAGTCAATTATATAGAAACTAACCTCATCTGGTGTGTGTTCTACACTTGCTGACCAAAGTATTGTAGATAGTAAATTCTCTTTACCACTACCACCTTTACCATATATAACTGTATTTCCATCACTTAAATTTAAGTTAAGTAATCCTTGTGATTGAGCAGCTGGATTATCATACTCACCTATTACAGGATTAATTAAATATGGTGTTGGTTTATAATTATATTTTTGTTTAATATCATTTAGTAAAATTACATCTGGTATTTTATCTAACCACATTTTTTGAGTAACAATATTTTCCTTTATTCCTAAATTATAAATATATTTAACAATATTAGTTAATTGTTCTCCTAAATCTTCTGTAGTTTCTTTTTTAGCAATATCATTTACTGATTTAATAACATTACCTGTATTATTTACAAAGTTAATTGAATCATCTACTTTTTTGATAATTCTATCAGTTGGAACATATTTAGCTCCACCCCATCCTGATTGTCCTATATCAAAATAATCATCATATCCTACTTGTAAATAGAACCTACCAGTTTCTTTAATAGAAGCTGCTTCTGGTCTTTTTAACATTTCCATAGAGTCTGATTTATCTTGAACTTTTAAACAAACTTTAAACTTAGAGTTTGACCAAATTTGATCATTAACTACACCACTAGGTTTTTGTGTAGCAAGTATCAAGTGAACACCAAGCGAACGTCCTATACGAGCTGTTGAAACAAGTTCAGCAAGGAATTCTGGTTGTTGACTTTTTAATTCTGCAAACTCGTCACTTATTATGAATAAGTGAGCCATTGGTTCATCTATCATACCTTCTCTATATAATTTTTGATACTTATAGATATCCATTGTACTTTCATCTAATTTATCTTTAACTTCATTAAACTTTCTTTGTCTTCTTTTCAACTCACTTGAAATAGATACTAAAGTTCTATTCATTTCAGCAGTATCAAGGTTTGTTATTGTACCAACTAGGTGTGGTACTTTAACTCCTGATTCTTTATTTTCAAATGCTCCTGCAAGTCCTCCACCTTTGTAATCAATAAGTACAAATTGTACTTCATATGGGTGGTAATTAACACACATTGAAAGTATATAAGTAATTATAAATTCTGATTTACCAGATCCTGTTGATCCAGCTATTAATCCGTGTGGTCCATGGAATTTTTCGTGTAAATCCAGTTTAAATTGTTCTCCATCAGCATGTACACCTATTGGTGTTGATAAGGTTGCTACTGGATTATTTGTTTGCCATCTATTTAAAATATTTAATTGTTCTATCTTACCTACTCCATACATATCTAAGAAAGATAAACTTGTAGGAAGAATAGATAATCCATCTTTTGTTAAAAGTGGTACATTAGAAAGTCTTACACTTATAGCATTCATATCTACATTTTTTTCATATTCATTTGTAAATACTATTTGTGATTCAGAACTTAATCTCTTTTCAAGTATACAACTTTCTTTTTCACCAATTTCAACAAATTTCTCACATTTATTAGGTAAGTTTTTCATACTATTACTAATTGTTATAAATGAAAAACCTATATTTATTGGATTCTTTTGTATCATATCTATTATAGGAGTGTTTTTAACTGCCTTATAATTATCAGTTATAACTAAATAATATGGTGGTTTATCTTTAAACTTTTTATTTTTAGCTTCACCAGCAGTTTGTCCTTCTGATTTACCATCATGTCTTTTTCTATACTCTTCTTCTAAATAACTAGATACTTCTTTTAATTCTTCACTGTTAGTAGCAAAAAATCTAGCAGATTTATCATCACTCCAACAGTGTGGTAAAAACTTAGCAAACTCCCATCTTTTTTCATTTTCTTTAGTTGTAAGTATTACTAATTTTAATTCTGTTGCACTGTGCAAAGCAAGTAACTGAGTTATAATACCATTCATATAATCATTTCTATATGTACAATTAAACACAAATGATAATATCGTTTGATCTGTTAAGTTTAATGTTACTGGAACATTATTTAATGTCTTAGATTTTTTATCTACTTCATAAACTAATTCTTGTAAATTATCTGTATCTAACGAGAAATGTTCTTGAGGTGCTTTTACTGTTACGAATGATTTTATATTACCTATTCCAAGTCTAACTCTTAAGAAATCTTCATCTGTTATTTCTCTAGACCAGAAGTTTCTATTTCTCTTTTGAATTACATCATAACAATCCTTAGTAGATAAGTTATTTTCTTTTAATATTTGAGTTTCTTGTTTTAAGGCATATTGTATCTTAGTATCCATTTTATCTAAGTAAGCTTTATATTTAGTTTGTCTTTCAGCTTCTTTTTTCTTTTTTTGTTTTTTTTGATAAGCTTTAGTTATTCTTGGCATTATTAAAATACCAAATATCATTGCAAACATTGTTATTATTTGTGGTAAAGCATCAAGCCATGTCCTTTTACCACTCGATACTGATGATATTACTGTAAAACCCATCATAAGTGAAGATGTTGCCATTGTTAAACTAGAGCCTAGTGTAAGCAACATTGGTAATTCCTCTTGATGATCCCCAGAAGGAGGTGCATCTATCTCTATTTCAACAGGATTTACTGTTGGAACTAATCTTGGCATATGATAAAAATAATCATCTTCATCATATAAGTCAACATTAGCTTCTTCATCTGTTACTGGTGTATATTTTGTATTATCTATTACATCTAATTCTTCAAATGCAGATAGTCCTGTAACAGATACTGTTTGTTTAGGATTATTTATTTTTATAAATGATTTCATCCATATTATTTTTAAACCATTTATAAATATTACATCTCCAGTATTTAGTTTAGCAGTTAAAACTCTTTCTCCATTTACATAAGTTCTAAAAGAATCATCTGCACTACCTGCTAAATACCATTCATTATTAACAAACTTAATTTCAGCATGTATTTCACTAGTTAGATTATTTCTATAATAAATATTAGTATTAGGAGATGAACCTATAGTTATACTTTTTAAATCTTTAAAGTCAAGTTTATAAGTTTCCTCATCTTTACTAGGCATAGCAAATAAAGTAGCATATTCATTTTGACCTAATATTTTTAAAGAATAGTAACTATAATTTTCTAATATAACACTATCAAGTAAATTTGTTCCATCGACTATATTAACGTTACCATTACTCTTTAATTGCCATTTATCATTATTAGCTTCTACTGTTACAACATTATCATTCTTATTATTATATCCATTATAAGGTATTAAAAATGAATCTTCTACTTTTTCAGGAAGATTAAACTTTGTTATTTTAAATTTATCAAGTATAAATATCTTCATAACCTAACTCCTTTAACTATTCTTCTACTCTTATACCATTATACAAAAAAAAACTATTTTTTACAATAGTTTTATAATTAGTATTTATGAAAGGTAGACCTCCTTGCCTTGCAGTAACCACAAAGAGGTCTAAAAGGAACTATTAACTATAAAAATAAGTTAATAGCAATGAAATAAAGAATTTACATTACTGGATCGCTCCAGCAATTTAATTGTAGCACATTAAAAATAATAATGCAATACCTTTTTTAAAAAATATCATACTTTTTTAAAAAGGCAATTTCATATTTCCATTTTTCATCATTTTCATCATTTTTTTCATTTCTTCAAATTGTTTAAGTAATCTGTTTACTTCTTCTACACTACGAGCACTACCTTTAGCAATTCTCATCTTTCTTGATGCTTTTAAGCATTCAGGATGTCTTCGTTCATATGGTGTCATAGAAAGTATTATAGCTTCTATGTGTGCCATATCTTTTGGATCTATTTTTACTCCTTTAAGTTCTTTTGGGACTCCTGGTATCATTTTAAGTAAATTTTCTAAAGGTCCCATTTTTTTTATTTGCTTAAATGTACTTAGGAAATCTTCTAAATCAAATTTTCCTTGTTGCATTTTCTTAGCTGTTTTTTCAGCTTCATCTTGGTCAATTACTTGTTCTGCTTTTTCAAGCATAGACATAATATCTCCCATACCAAGAATACGTGTTGCCATTCTATCTGGATAAAACTCATCCAATCCATCCATCTTTTCACTAACGCCAACAAACTTAATTGGTACATTAGTTAAATGACGAATAGATAAAGCAGCACCACCTCTAGTATCTCCATCAAGTTTAGTTAAGATTGCTCCTGTTAAAGGCAATTCATTATTAAATCCTTCAATTACATTAACAGCATCTTGTCCAACCATACTATCAAGAACTAATAATATCTCATTAGGTTTAACTTCATTATTAATGTTTTTTAATTCATTCATTAATTCTTCATCGATATGAAGTCTACCTGCTGTATCTATGAGTACATAATTGTATTTATTTTCTTTAGCATAATTTAATGCATTCTTTACTATTTCAACTGGATTACCTTTACCTTCTTCATATACTTCAATATTTAACTCTTTACCTATAGTTTTTAATTGATCAATAGCAGCTGGTCTATATACATCACACGCTACAAGTAATGGATTTTTCTTATATTTTTTTCTAAGTAATAAAGCAAGTTTTCCTATAGTAGTTGTTTTACCACTTCCTTGTAAACCTACTAACATAAGTATACTAGGATTCCCACTTGTATATAAATCTGCTTTTTCTCCACCAAGAAGTTCTACTAATTCATCTTTTAATATTTTCACAAATTGTTCACCAGGTTTTAAACTTTTAGCAACTTCTTCTCCTAATGCCTTTTCTTTAACACTATTTATAAACTCTTTTACTACTTTATAGTTAACATCTGCTTCTAAGAGTGCAAGCCTAATTTCTCTAGTTACTTCACTTATATTATCTTCAGTTATTTTTCCATATCCTCTAATTTTATTTACAGCACTCTGTAATCTATCTCCTAAATTTTCAAACATTTTATCACCAATATATATTATATAAAAAAAAGAATAGTTTTGTCTATCCTTTTTATTTTTTTTCTATATGATTGCAAATGGAAATATTAAGTGTCCTCACATTTCGTTACCTAAAATGTAAGTATTTTACATACCTAATAATATCATATTTGAACTTTTATAGTCAAACATTGCTCTTGGATAATTGTTTAACCAATCTTCGATTCGTTTAATAAAATCTTTTGATATATCATCTATAGGTGTTCCTTTTGGTATCCATCTTCTTATCATTCTATTATTGTTCTCATTACTGCCTCTTTCTCCTGAACAATACGGATGTGCATAATATACTTCTATTCTTTTGCCTTTTTTTATACAAGATTTTTCCATACTTTTATAATCTCTAAATTCTGCTCCATTATCAAATGTTATTGTTTTAAATTTCGTATAAAATCTCTTCCCATATTTTCTTTCCAAACCATTTATTGCTTTTACTACATATTCACTATTTTTTCCTTTTATTTTTATTATTATTTCTTCTCTTGTCATTCTTTCTGTTAATGTTAATAATACACTTCCTTTTTTCTTTTTACCTATTATTAAATCTCCTTCCCAATGTCCATATTCGCTTCTTTCATTTGCTTCTTTAGGTCTATTTTCAATACTTTTTTCTGGTGGGATTGTTTTAGCTATTCTTTTATTTTGATTCTTTGCTTTATGCTTTTTATTATATATCATATCTTCTTTTTCTATATTAAATACATTTCCATCATAAATATAATTTCTTATTGTTCTTCCTGTTATATTTATTAAATTTTCTCGTTTTAATTCTTGTTCTATTACTTCTGGGGATTTCTTTTCTTCTTTTATCATTTTTTCTATCCTACTTACCAATTTTATATTTGATCCTATTTTTAATTCTTGTCCTTTTGCCTTTAGATTTTCTTCATATTTTTCTTGGGCAATTTCTGCACTATAAACTAATATCTCTTCAAAATACACATTTAAGTTTTTTGTTAATCCACGGTTAATTTCTCTTCTTATTGTTCTTTCACTTTTAGCTAATCTCTTAGCTATTTCTTTTTTACTTAAGTTCTCTTTATTATACCATCTTTCTATCATTGTTCTTTCTGCATAACTTAGGTGTTTATATTTTTTCTTTTCTTTGTTATAATTATTAAGACACATATTTTTACCTCCAATGTTTGTTTACTCACTTACATTGTATCATAGGTAATTCTATGTGTCTTTTTTTATGTCCTTTTCGGACACTTACTTTTTCCATTTATATTTTTT
>CALVVM010000019.1 GCA_944363855.1 uncultured Bacilli bacterium | reverse complement strand
TAATATTTTCACCTCCACCTAGTAATAAAAATTACAAAAAATATTATATAACAAAAAAAGAAGATAACTTTTACGTCATCTCCCCACTAGATTATTTAGTTTTCTTATAAAAACTCCCCACTAAATTGTCTTAACGGTTGATTTTTACTCCCCACTGAATTATCTAGAACCAGATTTTTTCTTATACTTTAATTTCTTATATATTTCAAGTACTAATAAAACTATGAGTGCTAATAAGAATAAATATAGTAATATATTTATTGGTATTGATGTTGTTTTTAAGAAACTTGATAATAGTGGTACTTCCATTACTATAACTTGTAAAAGAACAGAAATAATTACACCAAATAATATTAATTTATTTTTCTTTATCGGCACTTTAAATGCAGATTGTTTCTCACTTCTACAATTAAATACATGAATATTTTGAATAAACACCATAAGTGCCATAATATATCCACGAGCAATTTCTTCTAATACTCCATTTTTTATCAAACAATACCAAAATACAAATACAACTAAACCAATAGTTAATCCTGATAGCATAATACCATCAAATAAACTTTTATCAAATAAAGGTTCCTTAGGATTTCTTGGTTTTTCATTCATTATACCTTCTTCTTCCCTTTCAAAAGATAGAGCAAAATCTTGAATACCATCTGTTACTACATTAAGCCATAAAAGTTGTATAGCAACTAAAGGCATAGGTAAATCAAATATAATTGATAAACAGAAGAATAATACTTCAGCAAGACCGCAAGATATTAAGAATAAAATTATCTTTCTAATATTAGCATAAGCAATTCTTCCTTCTTTAACACCTGCAACAATTGATTTAAAATTATCATCTATTACTATCATGTTTGCTGTTTCTCTAGCTATATCAGTTCCACTACCCATAGCAATTCCTATATTAGCCGCTTTAAGAGCAGGAGCATCATTTACCCCATCACCCGTAACAGCAACAAACTCGCCTTGTCTTTTTAAAGATTCTACTATTTCTAATTTTTGTAAAGGTGTTACACGAGTAAATATACATTTTGATTTAACATATTCATCAAACTCTTTTTCACCTTTTTTAAAATATTCATCTACTTCTATTCCAGTTGTTACGTCTGAAAATTCATCAGTTAATTTTAATTCTTTAGCTATTGAAAAAGCAGTTAAAGGATGATCTCCTGTAATCATTAAAACCTTTATTCCAGCAGTTCTACATTCATCAATAGAAGCAACTACTTCTTTTCTTATAGGATCAATAAAACCTACCATTCCCATAAAAATTAAGTCTTTAATATTGTGTTCACAGTATTTATCAGATTTTTTAACTTTACCGTTAGCAACCGCAATTACTCTATATCCATCACTAGCAAGTTGTTCATTTTGTTCTTCAAGTACTTTAGAAGTTATTTTTTCATCTATCAAGTTTATATTATTGCAAAACTTTTTAACTACTTCTAAAGAACCTTTAACAGTACAATAAACTTCATTATCTAATTCATAGAAAACAGCTGAATATTTATTTTCTGATTCATAAGGGATTATTTCTAATGTTTTAATATTATCTGTATCTACATTTAATTTTTTACCCATTACTAAGAAAGCAACATCTATAGAATCTCCTACTATTTTTTCATCATTCATAATTGCTTCATTATTGATTGTACCTAATAAAGCAATTTCTTTAGCAAGTTCTATATTATCTCCTATAACATTTCCTTTTGTACTATAACCAACACCTTCTATTTGGTATTCTTGATTATTAGGAAGTAATATTTTTTTAGCAGTTTGTTCATTCACTGTAAGAGTTCCTGTTTTATCACTAGCAATTACAGTACAACTACCAAGTGATTCTACTGATTTTAACTTTCTTACTATTACATTTTTCTTAGCCATTTTATTTGAAGCAATAGTGAGTGCCATAGTAAGAGCCAAAGGTAATCCCTCTGGCATAGCTGACACGGCAAGAGCAACTACTGATAAGAATATAGCATTTGGTTTTTCTCCTTTTGAAATAAGTAAGAAAGTTATAATAACAGCTATTACTAAAACCAAAACACTTATTTGCTTAGAAAACTTTTCTACTCTTATAGTTAATGGTGATTTTTCTTCTTTTGTTTCATTTATACTTTTAGCTATTTTTCCAATTTCTGTAGAAAGTCCAATAGAAACTACTATTGCTTTTGCTCTACCTTTAACTACACTAGTACCAGAAAATAACATATTATCTTGTTCTGTTATTTGAGCATCCTTTATATTAACAATATCACTTGTTTTATTTACTTGAACACTTTCTCCAGTTAAGATAGCTTCATCAACCATAAGATTGTGTGCTTCTATAATTCTCATATCAGCAGCAATTTTATCACCAGATTCAAGTATAACTATATCTCCTATTGTAAGTTCTTCAGATGGAACTTTTATTATTTCTCCATTTCTTACTACTTTTACTTCTTGCTTAACTAGATTTTCTAATGCTTCTGCAGTATTATTTGCTTTATTTTCTTGATATGTTCCCATAACTAAATCAATAAGTACTATAAATACAATAGCAAGTGCATCTATAACTTCTCCTGCAATTAGTGATGCGATTATAGCTACTATAAGAAGTAATACAATAGGATCTTTAAGTTCATTAAAAAATATTTTAAACACACTATCCTTTTTCTTTTTAGGTAATGTATTTTTCCCATACTTTTCTATTCTATTTTTTACTTCTTTATCTGTTAAACCATCAATGCTTGTATTTAACTCTTTTTCAATTTCTCTTATATCTTTATTATAAAACATTTTAATCCACCTTTCTTAAAAATAAAAAGACTCACTACTAGCGTAGACAAGTCTCGTTAATTAAAATAAAGCCAGATAAAATCGTGGTGTTGACTTTATTACATTAGGTATGTTAACTACTCCCTTATCTATAATAATTATATCATACCACTTATTTACAAACAAGTATTTTAATGTGAAAATTATGTGTGATCTTATTTCTTTATAAACCTTTTATTATCATTACCATATTCATTTAATGATAATAATCTATCCATTACATCTTCTACACTGCTACCATCATAAGTAAAAGATCTATCTAATTCTATTACATTGAATAAATCCCAGTATTTTAATTTTATATGAAAAGTTGCAGGACCTTTAGGTGTATTTATTCCAGCAATAAAATCGCCATTAAACATTGGATCATTTTCTTCATCATAGTGTTTTTTCGATTTCCAAGATATTTAAGAAAACTTATTACAAAGAATACTAAATAAAATTGGTCTTTGTTTATATAAAACTTCATAAGTGTGATGAGTATCACTAATTTGTTTTGTATTTATATTTTTTAACTGTTTTTGTTTTTTTATTTCTTTATTTATTATTTCTGTATTTTCATATATTTTATTATCCATTCAACACACTTCCAATTTACTTACACTATATGATAGCACAAAAAAACGAACTATTCAATGCAGTTTGTTAATTTATTATTGGTACGTGAGATAACCACGTTTAGAAATCGCAATTAAGGTTAATTTTTCATATTAATTATAACATATTTTGGGGATAGTGTAACAATTTATCGGAAAACTAAATAGTTGTGTTCGGATAAGCAAGGTTATTTAAAATATAACTAATAGGGTTTGAAGATGTAATAACTGGAAGATTAGAAAATGATTTATCGAATAAAGA
>CALVVM010000018.1 GCA_944363855.1 uncultured Bacilli bacterium | reverse complement strand
TAAAAATAAATTATTTTCTAAAATATTAGATAAATGGTTAACAAATGATTGAAATAATGATATTATATTCATTGAGAAAACAACTCCTTAAAACCTTTTACACTTCGAGTGTTTACTAAAGGTCTGTATATATTTGGTTACAATTTAATTATATAACAGTTTTCATTTTGAGTGTTTTCTCTTTTTTTATGTTTTAATAATTATTCCCACATCTAGTTTACTACATCTTAGATTTTAAATATATTGCAAACTATTATTTTATGTGCTAAAATTAATATGTAAAATAAGATAGTAAGAGAGGTCATATTATGAAAAAAATAAAAAATATTTTATTTAGTTTAGTAACTTTTGTATTTATGTTTATGATTATTAATAATGTAAATGCAGCTCAGGATTTTACAACGACAGATCATTTTCCAACTTGTTCATCTGGAGGTTATACTAATTCAGTAGGTTCAACACCTAATGATTATTTCTGTGTTCTTTTTGATAGTTCTGGGAATCAAGTTTATTGTTTAGAAATAACTAAACATATTTCAGGAGGAACATCACACACTTATCTTAAGACGGTTACAGGTTCAGGTCAGGCTTGTGGAGTATTAGATGCTATGAATGAAGGTATTATACCAAAACCAACTAGTAATGGTACAAGTTTTGTTTCTAATTTGTCTGAAGAAAATTATTATAAACTTCAAAAAAAGATTTGGGATTATGAAGGAAAAACAGATCTTTGTAAAAAGGAAGAAAGTACAAATTTAACTGCAGGTAGTTTTGGTATTTCTAACAAAAATTTAAATATGACTAGAGAAACTATAAATGGTGCGGATTTTTATGTAGCAACTATTTTTGTAAATCATTCTAATTTAATTAATAATACTTATAATATAACAAAATCTACTAATGATTTAATAATCTCTAATGAGAAAGGTGGAAATAACGTTACAACATCTTCTGCTAAAACATTATATGTTAGAGTACCTGTTTCAAAAGTAAGTAGTACAACTGTTAATTATGCAGTTAGTTTTAAATCAACATATAATAGTAAAACAGTAGTTACTATATCTCCTTTTGTTGATTTCTATAAACATTCAGATGAGAGACAACTTTTAGGAAAGATAGGTTTAAATCGTTCTAGTTCTACATTAACTGAAAATTTATCAGATTCTGTTAATTTGTCATTAAATATTGCACCTTCATTAACTTTGAAAAAAGTTGATACATCTGGTAATTTAATTCCAGGATCTAAGATGTCAGTTACTTATAATGGTTCTTTATTAGGGGAATATACTTTAAATAATGGAACTCATGTTTTAAATAATAACTTAAAATTTGGTGAATATTGTGTTACTGAAGTAACTGCACCCGATGGATATGTTGTAGTAAATAAAAAACAATGTGTAACTTTAACATCAGAAAATCCATCATCAACTATTTCGATTGAAAATTCAAAAACAGTAGTTAAATTCAAAAAAGTTTGGTATGACAAAAAAAATAAAGAATATAAAGAAATTTCTGGAGCTACTTTTAAAATATTAGATGAAGCGGGAAATACAGTTAAAAACGATAATGGAGAAGATATAACTTGGACTACTGATGGTAAGGTATATGCTGTTGAAGGGTTGAAAGCAGGAAAATATACTTTAGTTGAAGTAAACCCACCAAGTGGATATGGAAAAGTTAAGGAAATACCTTTCACAATAAAAGAAGATGGAAGTATTGAAAGTGAAAGTTTAGAATCAACTTTAGCTATAATGGATAAAGATGCATTAACAATAATTATTGTTAATGAATTAAATGTAACTACATTTAGTAAGCAAGATGCAACTACAGGAAAAGAATTGCCTGGAGCAACTTTACAAATATTAGATAAAGATAAAAAACCAATATTAGATGCAGAAGGAAATGTTTTATATAAATGGATTTCTACTGATAAAGAATATGTAATAGAGGGTTTACCAGCAGGAAAATATTATCTAAAAGAAATAATTCAACCAGATGGTTATATTTTAAATGAAGAATTAGTTGAGTTTGAGGTAAAAGATGATGGTTCTGTAACTAGGGTAGTTATGAAAAATAGTTTAGTAGAGGTACCAGATACTGCTTCTAGTATTTCAAAAGGATTTATAATAGGTGGAAGTATTTTATTAATAGCTGGAGTAAGTATAGTAATTTATACATTTATAAAAAGGGCTAATTTAATTTAGTCTTTTTTTCTATTAAAATTTTATCATTTATTGAAATATTAGTGGTTATTTTTTCAAGTTCTTTAATTATGCTTAATTCATTTTTATTTAGATAAAATTTATAAAATATATTATCTTTATAATCTTTATTTATAATTTCAATGTCTTTTAATATATAATCAATCATTTTTGTTTGATCATAATTAAATTCTATTTGAATTAAATAACCATCTATAAGTTCAATTATATCCACATATTTAAGTGTTTCTATGATTGAATTAGAATAGGCTCTAACAAGACCACCAGCACCCAATTTAATCCCACCAAAATATCTGATAACTATGGCAAGTATATTTGTTAAATTGTTTTTCTTTAATATGTTTAGAATAGGTAATCCTGCAGTACCACTAGGTTCCCCATCATCTACACATTTTTCTTGTCCATTAACAATATATGCGAAACAAATATGATTAGAGTCTTTAAATTCTTTTTTTGATTCTTCTAAACTTTTATTAATTTCATCTAGATTATTCACTTTTATTAACTTAGTTATAAATTTAGATTTTT
The DNA here is from genome assembly GCA_944363855.1 of uncultured Bacilli bacterium. Classification (GTDB taxonomy): domain Bacteria; phylum Bacillota_I; class Bacilli_A; order RF39; family UBA660; genus UMGS1613. The sequence goes on along the minus strand of CALVVM010000018.1, from coordinate 4,913 downwards.
TAATTATTATAGTATTTTCTATTGATTCTTTTATAGAATACATAAAATCACCTAAAAAAATTATAACTTAAATATATAAATAAATCAAATATAAAAAAATATCTCAAATAATTAATTTATTTTTCTTTTTTGCATATAATAAAAAAGTAGTAATTTTCTATTGACAAAACATAAAAACTAATCTATAATTAGTACATAAGCCTTTTAAAAAGTGTTGATTGAGAGAAGTAATAATATAAACTGATCAAAGAGAGTTAGTGTGTGGTGTGAACTAACATTAAGTATATTATGAATAACACTCATGAACTATTAACTTGAACAAAGTAGAGTTAATCGGTTGTAACCCGTTAAAAATTACACGATTTGATAGAATCGGTAAAGTGGTCATTAGTATGACAAGTTGGGTGGCACCGCGGAAATAATTCGTCCCAAATAATGAGACGGATTACTATTATTAAATTGCCTGATTAGCTCAGTCGGTAGAGCGCACGGCTGTTAACCGTTAGGTCGTAGGTTCGAGTCCTACATCAGGCGCCATTTTTTATGCCTCTTTAGCTCAGTTGGTAGAGCGCACGGCTGTTAACCGTTAGGTCGTAGGTTCGAGTCCTACAAGAGGCGCCATTTTAAAATAGTAACAAGTCTTAAGACTTGTTTTTTGTTTATAGGAGGATATTATGGTAACAAAAGAAAAACTAAAGGATTATGCTGCTAAATTAATGTTTGATATGGATGATGCTGGATACGATAGAACATTAGAAGAGTTTGAAACAGTAGAAAAACATATGGCACTCATAAATGAAATTGAAGGGATAGACTGTGTAGAACCTATGACTTTTCCATATGTAATTTACCATGCAACATTAAGAGAAGATGAAGCAAAAGAATGCTTAACTAATGAAGAAGTACTTGCTAATAGCAAAGATGTAAAAGCTAATCAAGTTAAAGTTCCAAAGGTGGTGGGATAATGAAGACAATAATGGATTTGAGAAATGATTTAGATAGTTCTAAAATAACAAGTGAAGAATTATTTAATGAATCAGTTTCAAAAGCGCATAAATATCAAGATGAATATAATTCATTTGTAACAATCTTAAATGAATATGAAAAACAAGATTCTAATTCATTATTAAATGGTATTCCATATGCTTTAAAAGATAATTTTTCAACTAAAGGAATACTTTCAACATCTTCATCAAATATACTTAAAGATTATGTTCCGGTATATGATGCTACTGTATATAAAAAATTAAAAGAAGCTGGAGCAGTATTAGTTGGAAAAACAGTTTTAGATGAACTTGCTATGGGTGGTACAGGAACAACTGCGCACACAGGTATAGTTAAAAATCCTTGGGATGCTACTAGACAAATTGGTGGATCATCTGCAGGTTCTGCATCAAGTGTAGCTTTAGGTATAGTTCCATTTTCAATTGGTTCAGATACAGGGGATTCTATTCGTAAGCCAGCTGCTTTTGGTGGAGTAGTAGGATTTAAACCAACATATGGTAGAATTTCAAGATATGGACTTTTCGCATTCGCATCAAGTTTAGACCATGTAGGTTGTTTTACAAGATGTGTTGAAGATGCCGCAATCGTTACAGATATCCTTAAAGGTAAAGATGAAAGAGATATGACATCACTGCCTGATGAAAATATAAAATATAAAGATATTTTAAATAATGATATAAAAGGTAAAAAACTTTTCTATATTAAAGAAATAACAAATTTAGAAATGTATAAAGATGCAGGAGAAGAAACATTAGAAGTATTAACTAAATTCAAAGAAACTATAGAAAAGTGTAGAGAATTAGGTTTTATAGTAGAAGAAGTATCACTTGATGAAAAACTACTTAAAGCAATTTATCCTTCTTATATGACAATTAGTTGTGCAGAAGCAACAAGTAATAACTCTAATCTTACAGGTATTCCTTTTGGACCTAGAGGAGAAGGTAATAATATAAACGATATTATGTTTGATGCTAGAACTAAAGGATTTAGTGAACTTATAAAAAGAAGATTTATTTTAGGAAGTTATATACTTCAAAAAGAAAATCAAGAAAGATTATTTAAAAATGCACAGAGACTTAGAAGATTAATAGTAGATAAAATGAATGAATTATATGAAAGTTATGATGCTATGATACTTCCAGCAAGTGGAGGTATTGCGCCTTTATTTGAAGATTCAATAGATAGAATGAGTGATAGATATTTAATTCTTGAAAATCATATGGCAATTGCTAACTTTGGTGGTTTCCCTAGTATTACAATACCAAATGGATTTGTTAATAATATGCCTATAGGATTAAATATAACTGGACCACAATTTAAAGATGGTGAAACACTAAATATTGCCTATAAAATAGAAGAAAAATTAGGATTTAAAGGATTAATAAAGGAGGAATATGATGTATAAGGTTACAATTGGACTTGAAGTACACTGTGAAGTTAAAACTAATTCAAAAAACTTCTCAAGTTCTAGAAATACATATTCAGAGTATCCAAATGAAAACATTGATACAGTAGATATTGGTCTTCCTGGTATTCTTCCTGTTGCAAACAAAGAAGCATTTAGAAAATCTTTAATGATGGCACTTGCTTTAAATTGTAAAACACCTGATGTAGTTATGTTTGATAGAAAAAATTATTATTATCCAGACCTTCCTAAAGGTTACCAAATAACACAAATGGAAAAGCCAGTAGGTGTTGATGGATATGTAATGATAAATGTAAATGGTGAGGATAAAAAAATTGGAATACATGATATACATTTAGAAGAAGATACTGCTTCTATGGAGCACTTTTCAGATTATTCTTTAATTGATTATAATAGAGCAGGTGTCCCACTTCTAGAAACAGTAACAACTCCTTCAATCCACTCAGCTGATGAAGCAATTGCTTTCCTTGAAACATTAAAAGGAATATTCCTATATACAGGAGTATCAGAAGCAAGAACAGATAGAGGACAAATGAGGGTGGACGTAAATATTTCACTTTCTAAAGATGATACTCTAGGTACTAGAACAGAAATGAAAAATATAAATAGTTTTAATAACGTAAGACTTGCTATTGAAACTGAAATTAAAAGACAAATTGAAGTACTTGAAAGAGGTGGAGAAATAGTTCAAGAAACTAGAAGATTTGATGAAGAAAAGATGCAAACATTCTCAATGCGTTCTAAAGTAGATGCAGTAGATTATAAATATTATATAGAACCAAATATTCCACCAATTAAAATAGAAGATTCTTGGATAGAAGAAATAAAAAAAGATATACCTATGTTACAATACGATAGAGTACAAAAATACATGAATGAGTATGAATTATCAAGGTATGATTCAGAAATAATAGTTAAAGATAAATTAGTATCCGATTATTTTGAAAAAACAATTTCTTTAGGATGTAATCCTAAAAGTAGTGCTAACTGGATAACAAGCGTTATCTTAGGTCATTTAAATAAAAATGATTTAAAAATTACTGAAATATACTTAACTCCTAAAATGTTAGTAGAGTTAATAGATATGGTAGATAGTGGTAAAATATCATCAAAACAAAGTAAACAAGTATTTGCTAAATGTTTAGAAGAAAATAAGGAACCAAGCAAAGTAGTAAAAGAACTTGGAATGACTCAAATAACAGATGATAAAACTATAAGAGATATAGTAGTTAAAGTACTTGATGAACATCCAGATTTAATAGAAGACCATAGAAAAGGTAAAAATACATTTGATTTCTTTGTAGGTCAAGTTATGAAAGCAACTCGTGGTCAAGCTAATCCAGGATTAACTGCTAATATCATTCGTGAAGAAATAGAAAAGAGGTAAATATGGAATTAGATGTGTTACAAACCCAAAAATATATAAAAAAATAAAAGACTTTTTCCAGTTAATTTTGGCTTCTACATTAGATTTAGAAAGAGTTTTCGCACCACTTTTTGTACTAAGAGAAACAGGTCTAAACGATCAATTAAATGGATATGAAAAAGCAATAGATTTTAAATTATTTGATAATAAAACTGCTGAAATAGTTCATTCACTTGCTAAATGGAAAAGATATACTTTAAGCAAATATAAATTTCCAGTTCACACAGGTCTTTATACTGATATGAATGCAATTAGAAAAGATGAAACAGTAGATAATATACATTCATATTATGTAGATCAATGGAATTGGGAATATGTAATAAATAAAGACGAAAGAAATGAAGAAACATTAAAACAAATAGTAAATAAAATATATGGTGTTTTATTAAAAACAGAAGCATTTATTCATAGTGAATTACCACAAATAGAAATGTGCTTACCAGAAAAGATTCATTTTGTAACTTCTCAAGAGTTAGAAGATTTATATCCTAACTTATCAGCAAAAGAAAGAGAACAAGAAATAACAAAACAATATGGTGCAGTATTCTTAATGAAAGTTGGAGGAGCTTTAAAATCAGGTAAACCACATGATGGAAGAAGTCCAGATTATGATGATTGGGAATTAAATGGTGATATATTAGTATGGTTTGATACTATAAATATGGCATTTGAATTATCTAGTATGAGTATAAGAGTAGATAAAGATAGTTTAATGAAACAATTAGAATTATCAGGAACACTTGATAGATTAGAATGTGATTATCACAAAATGGTTATAAATAATGAACTTCCTTTTACTATAGGTGGTGGAATAGGTCAATCAAGACTTTGTATGTTCTTTTTAAGAAAAAAACATATTGGAGAAGTACAAGTATCAGTTTGGCCAGATGAAGTATTAAAAGAATGTCAAGAAAAAGGTATTCATTTATTATAGAAAGACTCTTATAATAAAAACTAGATAAGTCAAGTTGTACAAAATTTGATAAAATTAATCTAGGAGGATGATGTTATGAGAGTTAATGAAAAAATCGAAAGAATTACACCAGATACTTTGAT
>CALVVM010000017.1 GCA_944363855.1 uncultured Bacilli bacterium | reverse complement strand
ATCAAAGTATCTGGTGTAATTCTTTCGATTTTTTCATTAACTCTCATAACATCATCCTCCTAGATTAATTTTATCAAATTTTGTACAACTTGACTTATCTAGTTTTTATTATAAGAGTCTTTCTATTAAATGTTCCTATATATATTATATTGTGTTAAAGTCAAATTTCCTTTTTCAAAACAAAAAAATTACCTTTTTTAGGTAATTTTATTTAGGTTCAATTAAACTTAAAGAAACTTTTTTCTTATCTAATTTAATTTCTTCTACATAACAGTCTACTATATCTCCTACACTTAAAACTTCACTAGGATGTTTAATATATTTATCTGTTATTTTTGATATATGAACTAAACCATCTTCGTGTAATCCAATATCTATGAATGCTCCAAAATCTACTACATTTCTAACTGTACCTTGAAGTTTCATCCCTACACTTAAATCACTAAGTTCCAAAACATCACTTTTAAGTAATGGTTGAGGCATTTCATCTCTTGGATCCCTACTTGGACTTTTTAAAGATTTAATAACGTCTTCTAAAGTATATATATCAGTATTTAATTTATCTTTATATTCATCAAGATTAATTTTATCTAGTTTTTCTATTAATTTTTTACTTCCTACATCACTTAAATCCATATCTAAACTCTTAAGTAAATCTAGAGCAACTTTATAACTTTCAGGATGTATTCCTGTAGAATCAAGAATGTTATCTCCTTCAGTAATTCTTAAGAAACCAATTGCCTGTTCATATACTTTATCACTTAATAATTTTTCTATTTCTTTTCTATTATTGATTCTTCCTTTAGAATCCCTATATTCAATTATTTTATCTATATTTCTTTTAGTAATGCCTGATACATATTTTAAAATTGAAGGTGAAGCTGTATTTACATTTACACCTACACTATTTACAGTTTTGCTTACTACGAAATCTAGATTGTCACTTAATTTTTTTTGACTAACATCATGTTGATAAAGACCTACACCGATTCCATCAGGTGGGATTTTAACTAATTCTGATAATGGATCTTGTAATCTTCTACCAATACTAACAGCACTTCTTTTTTCTACTTCTAGATTTGGAAATTCTTCTATAGCAATTTTAGAAGCACTATAAATACTAGCACCTGCTTCACTTACTATTACATATTTACAGTTTAAGTTATATTTCTTAATCATATTACTTATAAATTTTTCTGATTCTCTTGAAGCAGTACCATTACCAATAGCAATTATATCTACATTATATTTATTTACTAATGTTTTAACTACTATTTCTGATTGTTCAATTAACTTTTCTTGATTTCCTTTTAAGAAAGGTTTTACTACTGTACTATCTAAATACTTACCTGTTTTATCTATTACAGCTATTTTACACCCGTTTACATATCCAGGGTCAAACCCTAATACTACTCTTTCTTTCATAGGTGGAGTTAATAATAAACTTTCTAAGTTTTTAGCAAAGTTACTTATAGCAGCATCTTCACCTATTATAGTTAAATCACTTCTTATTTCTCTTTCTATAGAAGGTTCAATCAATCTTTTATAAGAATCTTCTATTGCATCTTTAACTATATCAACAACAAATGATTTATCATTTTTTATTAATCTTTTTTCTAAGAAACCTAATACTCTTTCTTTATCATATTCAATAGATACACTAAGTACACCTTCATTTTCTCCCCTATTTAAAGCAAGTATTCTATGAGGCTTTATATACTTAATCTTTTCTTCATAGTCATAATACATATCATAAGTTTTATTTTCATCTTCAGCATTCTTTTTCTTTTTACTTTTAATTAATCCATAATTATAAGTATTATCTCTAATAGATTTTCTAAACTTAGCATTATCACTAATATTTTCAGCAATTATATATTTAGCACCTTGTACTGCATCTTCAATACTTTTTACATTTTCATTTAAATACTTTTTAGCAATATTCTCAATACTACCACTAACAGGAAATGCCATTATTTCTTTAGCAAGTCCCTCTAAACCATTCTTTATAGCTTCAGTAGCTTTAGTCTTTTTCTTTTCTTTAAAAGGTCTATATAAGTCTTCTACTTCAACTAACTTAGTCGCATTCATTATTTCACTTTTTAATTCATCAGTAAGCAAACCTTTCTCATCAATTAATCTTATTACATCTTCTTTTCTTTTTAATAAGTTTACTTGATAACTATACACTTCTTCTATAGCTTTAATTTTTTCTTCATCTAAAGCACCTGTTACATCTTTACGATAACGAGCAATAAAAGGTATTGTATTACCTTCTTCAAGTAGTTTTAAAGTTACTTCAACTTGTTTTTCAGTTATTCCTAAATCAACACTTATTTGTTTAATTATATCTGTATTCATATGTCCTTCTTTCTACTATTTCATTATAACATATTTTAATATTAAATCATAAAAAAACTACCTTTCGGATAGTGTAAAATTATTTGTGGTAATTATAAAAAAAGAAACCATCGAATGTTATAATAGATTTGAAAAAGAATAAACAAAGGATGGTCTCTATGAATATAATATCATATTTTAATCAAATTTTAGAAGAAAATTTTAATAATTACTTAAAAAAATATTTTAATAAATTAAGTTACTGTGGCAAAACCTCTTCTTTTAGTAATTATTTTGAGTTTATAAATGATTTAGATAATTTCTCTGATTCTTTTGTAAAAAATATCATTAAAGGATATTTTGAATATATTGACGATTGTTTCTTCAATTCATCTTATAGAAAGAAATATTGTAAATCCAATGGCTTTTATGTAAGAAAGAATTATGTAACTTTATTTGGTGAAATTACTTTTAAAAGAAGATATTATTATGATAATAAAACTAAGGAATGGTTTTTCTTTACTGATTTATTTTTAGGCTTACCTAAGAGAAAACATTTTGACCCTTTTGTATGCGCGGATATTTGTGAATATGCGACTTCTAATAGTTATTCTAAAACTGGTAAATTAGTCGCTGAAAAAATTGGTAAAAGAACTAGTAATAATATTAATATTTCAAGAGCTACTTCTAGAAATATTGTTATTGCTTTTAATCCTAATATTGAACTAGAAAAAGAACAAAGAAGAATTGAAAGATTATTTGTTATGCTTGATGAAAAATTTGTTGGTTCTCAGTTTAATAACGGAGAAGATCATATGATTAAATCTGCTGTTGTTTTTGAAAATACTGAATTAGTTTATAAATTTAAGAAAAAAGAATCTTCTGTTGATAGATATAAATTAGTTAATTCCCATGTATGTGCATCTATAGATGATAACCTATTAACTGACACGGTGGATTATATTTATAATACTTATGATATTGATAAAATTAAAGAAATTATTTTTATGGGTGATTGTGCGAAATGGATTAAAAACTTTCCTAAATCTCATTGGTTTAATTTTACATCAAAAACAAAGGTTAAATTTGCTATGGATGGATTTCATTTTTCTCAGGCTCTTCAACTTTTAACTACTCAAAAATTCAAAGATGTTTATAATGCTTTATTTGATTTAGTTAAAAATAATAATAAAGAAAATTTTATTCTATTATGTAATCAATTTAAAGACTTAAATCCTGAAAGAAGTGAAACAATAGAAAACAAAACTAATTATATTCTAAATAATTGGAAAGAAAGACAACTTTATCAAAATAATCCTTATATGAAATGTTCAATGGAATCTCATATTTCCCACATATTTGCCGATTTATTTACATCTAGGCCTAAAGCTTATTCCAAAAAAGGATTAAGAAAATTATTAGAATTAAGAGTATTAAAAACAAACGGAACAAATATTAAACAACTTTATTTACAACAATTAATAAATCCTAACATTACCTCCACATTTCAAAAGGAAAAGATAAATAAATTAAAAGAATTTAATCAAAAAGAAAATAAATATAATATTACACATAAAATTTTATTTCCATATAAAACAAATTTATACAATTAAAAAAAGTTAAATTTATTATAAAATTCAACTTTCTTAACTTTTTACCACAAAACTCTTTACACTAACTCACAATTTATTTAATTTAAAAGAAAAGATATTTACTATTATTTTTATAAAGCAGTCTAAGCTTTAGTATAAATAATAAGTAAATAAATAAGTTTTTCAATATTCTACAAATTATTTAAAACTATAATATTATAATAAAACAGTATATTAGGTTGTCTAAATATCTTAATTTATATTATAAAATAAAGTTTAATTAAATAATAACAACAAATGGACCTGCTTTATATTGAAATAGTTTTTTTTATTATTATCTTTTTATAAAGAAACATACAAAAAAGTTGATTATTTTTTAATCAACTTTTTCAGTTTCTTCTAAATTAGTTTCTTGTCCTGTTTCATATGCTTTAATTAAATCATAAGTAATTATACCATTAGATAAACTTATTAAGTTTTCAGCATACTTATTATAATTATCTACATATTCCATATCTATTGATGTATCTAAATCTATTTGTCTAAATGTTCCTTTAGAACTATTATAATAAATCTTATTAGTTATCCAGTTTCCATCAGGGAATACTACAACATTTTCATCTATACTAAACATATCGTTACCTAAAGCATATTTAGGTTTAACACCTAGCATATTTGAAAGTGTTGGCATAATATCTATCATACCCATAACTTCTTCTACTTTTTTATTATATTTAGTATCTACTGTATCAGATGACCATATTATAAATGGAACTTCTCTATTTATTTCATATGTAAAATCATCTATAGTTCCTACTGTATCTCTTTTGTCAATTAAAACAGATTCATAATATTCACTATCATATAGTTTTTTGAATTCAGAATGTTTTAATTTACAATCATGATCTCCATATAAAACTATTATAGTATCTTCTAACAAGCCTTCTTCTTCTAACATTGCAACCAATTCTCCAATTGCTTCATCTGCATAATGTACTGATTTTAAATAATTACCTATTTTAGTTCCTTCAAGCCATGGAGTAATTGTTCCATCTTCGTTTTTATAATCTACTAAATAATCAAACTTTTCAATATCACTAAATGGTGTATGGTTTGTTAGCATTACAAGTGTGCCATACCAATTTTCATTCTTGCTATCTATATCTTTTATTATTTCAACTGATTGTCTAAAGAATGATTTATCTGATAAACCAAGACCTATTGTTTCATCTATTTCATAATCTTTTGTATAGTAATAAAAGTCATCATATCCTAAGTAACTATAAGTTACATTTCTATTCCATGCATCACCTTTATTACCATGCATTGAGAATGTATAATAATCTTTTTCTTCTTTTAATAACTTTAATATAGTTTCATAATCTCTATTAAAGTAATTCATAAATACAGTACCACTTGAAGATGGTAAAAGTGAACTTAGTGAAGTAAACTCACTATCACTACTATTTCCTACACTCTCTTGTGAATAGAAGTTAGAGAAATATATTCCTTCTTTAGCAAGTTTATTTATATTAGGAGTTAATTCTTCATTGTTGAAAGCAAGATTCATGGTAAATCCTTGAATACTTTCAGCATGTATTGCGATTACATTTTTCCCTTCAAAAAGATTAGTATATTTATTTTCTTCTGATTCTTCTTTAACATCGTAATATTCTCTAAATGTTTTATATGCTTCATCATATCCAAACATTTCATTTACAGTAGTTCTTACAGAACTTACTACATCATTAAATTGATAAATATATATACCAAACTCCATAACAATAGAAGATCTATTCCATTGTTTATTTAATCTGCTTATATCTGTTCCTGTTAACATCGAAATAAAGAATCCTAAAACTATTAAAGATACAACAGACATATTTAAGAATCTTATTTTTCCTACTTCGATATCTTTTACTTTAGTATAATATCTTTTCTTTTTTAATTGAATATGTACGAAACAAAGCGCGAATATTTGCCATAAATATATAAGCTGTTTTATTTCTAATATATTTTTTATTACCGCATCAGCATAACCACCAAGTTCCCCTGCTGTTTTCAAAAGTGAAAGGGATGCGAATGATAAATAATTACTATAATATATTGCATTTATTATACATATAAGAGTAAAAAATATGCTCCACCCTAAAAAATACTTAAATTGGTGTTTAGGCTTAAAGAAATACCCAAATGCAGTTATAATTAGTAATACTACCAAATCTGCAAGTATTGGTTTAATAGCAAAATAGTTTTCTACTGTAAAAAACCTAATTAAACAACCATTTATAAGTGAACTAACAATAAATGTAGTCATCAATATATTAGTCTTCAAATAATTTATAAATTTTTTAATTGCTTTTTCTAATTTTTTGAACATTTTAAGCACCTTCTCAAATGAAAATTATAACATATTATACTAATTATTTCAAATTATTATAAACATAATCATATAATTCATTATTAATATCTTCTATTTTTTTAGGACTATCTCCTATATTACATTCTATAGTTTTAAAATTGTATATTTCAGCAATCTCTATATAAGCACTTTCAGCAAGTAATAAGTGTTCCTTAGATGCTTCATGTTGATCTGCTTTTTCAGCTCTATCCTTTTTTAATATACAAGATACAACGTATGGCATGTGTAAGAATACTTTTATATCTGCTTTTGGAAGTTCTAATAATTCAAATTCTAATTTATCTAACCAGTTGTACATTTCAAGTCTTTCTTCCTTATCTTCTAATTTGCCACCTTGATGAGCTAAATTAGAATAAGTATATCTATCTAATATTACATTTATACCTTTATTCAATAATTCTTCTATTTTACATACATTATACTTTCTATCTGCAGCATAATATAAAGAAGAAACTTTAGGATTAACATTAACTGCTCCTTCTTCAAACCACCCATCACAAATATAATCCTTACCTAAATATGGACCACCTACTATTTTACCAGTTGGAGTGTCATACATAGGAAAACTTAATCTCTCACACTTGATATTTAACTTTTCTAATCTTTCTACTAACATTTTAGTTTGTGTTTCTTTTCCACTACAATCTGTACCTTCTATTACTATTAATTTACCCTTCATATTATCACCAGTTTAATTATATAAAATACAAAAGAAAAATTCAATTATTTACATTGAATTTTCCTAATTTTTTTATCTATTCTCTTAACTAATTTTTCATTATATTCAACTAAATCATTATACATTAAATTATTATATTCAAGTACACATATCATTCTATTATAAAATAATTGATCTTTAAATACTAAAGGATTTTCTTTTAATATTACATTCAAACTTTCATAATATAATTCAGAATCTTTAAGTTCTGGAAGATATTCTTTTACAAATTCTTCATCACTTACATCAGTAGAATGACTAACTAATACAAATAAATCATGACATATAGAATCGTGTACATTATCTATTTCTTTTTTTATTTCAGCATCACTTGCTTTGAATAAATATTTAAACTCTTTAGTACGAGTGTGTAGTTGCATCCTATAAAATATTAAAGATTGATCTTTTTCTTGACTATTCATAAGTCTTATTATGTTGTTTATTACTTCAATTCTTTCTTTTCTATGTTCATCTTGATATTCTCTAGCAGCCATTAGAAAACTACTAATATTATCCATGACAGATTTACTTAAATCATTTTGACTAGTGTGATATTCTACTATTACTTCTAATGATTTTAAAATATTTAAATCAAACATCATAATATCTTCTTCATAATCTTTGTTATAAAAATGAAACATTATTTGATATACCAATTTTCTCGTTTTGTATTTGTTTAGAGGTTCCATTAGTTATTTACTCCTTTTAAATATTCATACACTTCCTCATATTTTTTTACAGGTATAAACTTAATCTTAGATTTTATTTCTTGTGGGATAGAATCTAAATCATTTATATTTGAATAAGGTATAAATATTGTATCTATATTATTTAAATAAGCCCCTATTACTTTTTCTTTTAATCCACCTATTTTAAGTATATTACCTCTTAAAGTTATTTCTCCTGTAAAAGCAATGTTTTTATTAACACTCATATTTGATAAAGCACTTATTATAGCAGTAGTTATAGATATTCCAGCACTTGGCCCTTCTTTTTTTATAGCTATATTAGGTATATTTATATGTATATCATCTTTAAATATATTATAATCTATGTTAAATAATTTATGGTTAGCTTTTATGTAACTTAGAGCTATCTTAGCACTCTCTAACATTACATCTCCTAGAGAACCTGTTAAAGTTATATTACCACTACCCTCATAATGATTAACTTCAATAGATGTTATATCACCACCGAAGCTCGTATAAACTAAACTATTAACTATACCTACTTCACTTACTATTTCTTCTTTATCATATATTCTTTTACCTAAGTATTCTTCTATATTTTTAATAGTCAAAACAATTCTTTTATTACTTATAACTTTATCAGTTACTATCTTTCTAACTATTTTAGATATAAGTCTTTCTAACTCTCTTAGTCCTGATTCTTTAGTATAATATCTAATTATATTTAATATATCCTCATCATTTATTTTAATATTACCTATACCATGTTTACTACATATAGTAGGTATAATATGTTTTTTAGTTATTTCTAACTTATCTAATTCTGTATAACCATTTATATTTATTATTTCTAATCTGTCTCTTAATTCATTAGGTATATTATCTATATTATTAGCAGTAGTTATAAATAATACATTAGATAAATCATATTCTTCTTCTAAATAATTATCTTTAAAATATTTATTTTGATTAGAATCTAATACTTCAAGTAAAGCACTCCTAGGATCTCCCTTATAAGTATTACTCATCTTATCTATTTCATCAATTAAGAATACTGGATTAGAACTTTTAGCTCTCTTTATTCCATCAATAATCTTACCAGGACTAGAGCCAATGTAAGTTCTAATATGACCTTTAATTATTGCTTCATCATCTACTCCACCTACACTTATCTTAACAAACTTTCTACCAATTGCTTCAGCAATCGAATAAGCTAAAGTTGTTTTACCTACTCCTGGTGGACCTACTAGACATATTATAGGAGTATCAACACTACTAGAATGTTTTTTTACAGCTAAATATTCTATGATTCTAAGTTTTACTTCATTTAAATCATAATGCTTCTTATCTAAGTTTTCTCTTATTAGTTTAAAATCTTCTATATCAGTAGTTTTTTTATTCCAAGGAAGGCTAAGCATAAAATCAATATAATTTCTAACTATACTAAGTTCAGGAGACATACTAGACATATTTTCATATCTATCTATCTCATATATTATTTTATCTTTTATCTCTTCGCTTGCATTTAATTCTTCAACACCTTTTCTTAAATTCTCTATTTCTTCTTCTTTTGGAGATATTTCTCCTAATTCACTTTTTAATAATTTAATTTTTTCTTTTAAATAGAAATTCTTTTCATCATTATCAAGTTCTTTTTTTACTTTTGTATCAATACTTTTTTCTATGTTAAAAAGTTGTTCTTCCTTATACATATCTTCAAGTATCATTTCAACTCTTTTTACTGGACTTACTTCAAGTAAATATTCTAACTTTTTAGAAATATCTATAGGTAAATAATTAACTATTATATCTGTTATTTTATTTAAATCAGTAGTATCAGATATTAAAGATAGTAAACTATTACTCATATAAGGAACTTTATTTATATAATTTTCTAACTCTACATTTAATTTTCTAAGTAATCCTTTATTAGTTTCTTCATCTATATATTCACTTCTTATTGATGAAACAATTGACTCTAAAGAATCTTTAGATATGTTTAGATATTCAAGTACTTGAGCCCTTTTAACACCCTTTAAAACTATTCTAACTTTCCCATTAGGTAATTCTAATTTACGAGTAATATGAGCAATTGTACCAATATTAGGTAGCTCATTTATAATTATATTTTCATCAATACCACTTTGAGTTACTATAAGTAAGTTATTGTCATGGAATAGTTCAGATTCTTCTATTATATTTTTACTTACTTCATCTTCAAACTCTAATTTAATTTCAGCTTCAGGCAAAATAATAGTGCCTTTTAATACGATAACTGGTAAATTAAACTTCATTAAAAGACACCTCCTGTAAATTGTTTTTTATTATAGTGAAACAAAATACAAAAGTCAATAAAAAAGATGTTTTTTGAATAAGTTTTTTTAATATTCATATATTTAATTAGAAAGTAGGTAAATTATGGAAAAAATAGAGATTATAAAAAGTATTACAGAGCGTACTGGTGGAGATTTATATTTAGGTGTTGTAGGAGCAGTTCGTACAGGTAAATCTACATTTATAAAGAAGTTTATTGAAAATTTAGTTGTTCCTAATATAGAAGATGAATATGAAAAGAAAAGATGTTTAGATGAAATACCACAATCTGCTCAAGGTAAAATGATTATGACTACAGAACCTAAGTTTGTTCCTAGTACTGCGGCTAATATAAATATAGATGAGTTTAGTTGTAATGTTAGACTTGTTGATTGTGTTGGATATGTTATTGAAGGGGCCAAAGGATACGAAGACGATAATGGTCCTAGAATGGTTAGAACACCTTGGTATGATGAAGAAATACCATTTATAGAAGCTGCTGAAATAGGAACTGAAAAAGTTATTAGAGATCACTCTAGTATTGGTATTGTAGTTACTACTGATGGTTCTTTTGGTGAAATATCTAGAAGTAATTATGTAGAAGCCGAAAATAGAATTGTTAATGAATTAAAAGAAATTGGTAAACCTTTTATTGTTATTTTAAACTCTGCTCATCCTACTCTACCTGAAACAGAAAGATTAGCTGAAAAATTAAATGATGAGTATAGAGTTCCTGTGCTTCCACTATCCATAGAAGGTATGACAGAAAAAGAAGTATATAGTGTTTTAAGAGAATCACTTTATGAATTCCCTGTTACTGAAGTTAAGGTTAATATGCCAGATTGGATAGCTTGTTTAAATCCTGATAATTCATTAAAGGTTGAATATATTGAAAAAATTAGAGAAAGTGTTGTTGAAGTTGATAAGTTAAGAGATATTGAAAATATAACTACTCACTTTGAAAACTGTGATAAAATAAAAAAAGCATATATCTCTAATGTAGATACTGCTACTGGTATTGTTACTATCAATCTAGAAGCGCCTGATTACTTATATGATGAAGTTTTAAAAGAAACTATGGGTATAAGCGTTAGAAGTAAGGCTGACTTATTAATGTTATTCCAAGATTATAATGAAGCTAAATTAGAATATGATCAAATAAAATCTGCTCTTCAGATGGTAAGAACAACAGGATATGGAGTTGCATCACCTACTCTAAAAGATATGAAACTTGAAACACCTGAAGTAGTTAAGCAAGGTTCAAGGTATGGAATTAAACTTAAAGCAGTTGCACCTTCTATACATATGATTAGAGTTGATGTAGAATCTACATTTGAACCTATTATAGGTACAGAGCTTCAAAGTAAACAGTTAATTGATTATCTTATGAAAGATAAAGATACTGATCCACAAGGTATATGGAAAAGTGAAATATTTGGAAGAAGTATTGATAATATAGTTAAAGAAGGAATACAAGCAAAACTATCTCTTACCCCTGAAAATGCTAGATATAAACTACAACAAACACTTACTAAATTAGTTAATAAAGGTTCAGGTAATTTATTCGCTATTGTAATATAAAAACTGACTTAAAGTCAGTTTTCTTATGTTTATAAACTTATACAAATAATCAATTTTTTATTGAATTGTATACTAGTGATTTGCTATAATATATATGGAACATTTAATAGAGTTGAGTGTCTACCTTTAATCTTTTAAGATTGGAGGTGATAAGATGAAAAAAAGAATTTTTGTAATAAAAATTCTAAGATACATCACTATCATTTTACTACTGCTTATCACTATGATAATAGTAATAAAAAAATGACACTTAAGCATTTGCTTAAATGTCTAACCACTTGGTAGGCATTCAACACACGACTATTGAATGTTCCCTTTTTTATTTTATGAAGATAACTTCATCTATATACATATTAACACATTTTATATCTATTGTCAAAAGCATTTTCTTAATACTTTTTCTTTTTTATTTAACCTATCAACTACTTCTGGTATATGTCTTTCACATAAACCTATACTTTCTTTCATAAATGATGTTAAATAATTTCTTCTCATAGTACTTGTTTGAATTAAATTAGAATAAAGTTCATCAAAATTATTTACATCATCATCTATTATTACAAAAGATTCTACATCATCTCTATTAGATAACCATTCTTTTATTTGTTCTTCTCTATTTCCCATTGTTATAGGTGTTGTATCATATATTTCTATTTCATATCTTTTAAAATTATCATATAATCTTTTACCTTTTAAAGATGTAGGTAAAACTTTATCATTTTATTTAACAAAGAAATGTCTAAAAGAAGAACTTAATACAACTTTAGCATCTGTTTCATCTATTATTTGTTTTAAATGCCTTAATCTAAACATATCTAATTCTAATTCTATCATAGTTGTATGACCGTATAATCTATATGCTCTTTCATAAGTTTCTCTAGTATTTAAAACTCCTTCTACATCTAAAAAAATCACTTTCATGAGCATTCCCCTCAATTCCAGTGTTGTATTATAGGATATTTTTTAAATATAGACAAATTAATACTTTTTTACTTTTACTTTAGTTTTTAACATTTCTTTAGCTATTTCTATATGATATTCACAAAGGCCAAAACAATCATCCATATTAGTAAGCATTACATTATTTTTAACTTTGCTTGTTTTAATCAATCCATCAAGAAGTTCATTAAACATATTTGGTTCATCATCTATTATAATAAACGAATCTACTTCGTTTTTAGATATCCACTCAATTATCAATTCTTCTCTATTTATGTCACTATCAAAACTTAATATATCATATATTTGAATATTAAAATTATTTAGCATATCATAAAATTGTTTTCCTCTTTCACTTCTTGGGACAATTTTATTATCTAATTTTTGAAAAAATCTTCTCCAAGCAGAACTTAATACTATTTTAGCACCAGTCTCATCTATTATTTTTTTTAAATATTCTAATCTAAAAGAATCTATTTCTAATTCTTTTTTACCTGTGTTTTTGAATGAGTGATATACTCTTTCAAAAGTCTTTGACGTATTTAATACTCCATCTACATCTAAAAATACTACCTTCATATTTACTCCTTAAATATTAATCGTATTATAGCACAACAACTTTACTAATTTCAAGTAACTTCATCATTTCTACTTTACTTAGCTTTTCTTTTATTTTTAAATATATATTTTTATCTATTATAATTACATCTACTTTATTTAATAAGTTTTGTGGTATATCATCAACTAAATATAGAAAATCAGTATCTATAGTTATTATTCTCATATCTACTTGATTTTTAAAATAATCATAATATTCTACATCATCTTTTTCCATATGTATTACTACTCCGTAATATTTATCTATATATACTGTTATATCATAAAATCCTTCTATTACTATATTATATTTATTTTTTAATATCTTAAATAATTTTTTAAGATACTTTTCTAAATCAGTCTTATTATTAAAGTCAATATTGTCTATCAATTCTCTTTTTATATAAATATCTAAAATTAATTCATCAATAAACTTAATATTCACTTTATCACCTATTTTATAGTATGAAAAAAGAACAAATAATTACATTGTTCTTTCAATTTTATCATAAATTTCTTTTTTACCTAATTTAGTAACATTTGAAAACATTATAAAGTCATCTCCTACTACTAAATCTAACTCTTCAAGAATCATATTTCTTTGTTTTTGATGAAGTGTTATACCGACTTTATCAGTTTTAGTAGCAACTATTGTTACTGGTATTTTGTAATGTTTTAAATAGTTATACATCATTAAGTCATCATTAGATGGTTTATGTCTAAAGTCTATTAACATAAATACTTGTTTTAAATTAGGCCTATTTTGTAAATAATCTTCCATCATTAAACCAAATTTCTTTTGCTTTTTTTTGCTTAACATAGCAAACCCATATCCAGGAGCATCTACTAAATAAAACTTATCATTTACGTGATAAAAATTTATTGTTTGAGTTTTACCTGGAGTAGCTGATGTTCTTGCATAATTTTTTCTATTTATTAAAGTGTTTATAAAACTACTTTTACCTACATTACTTTTTCCAACTAGCAAATACTCAGAATGATTATCTGTTGGATACTGACTTCTTCTAACCGCACTAATTGTTAAATCAACACTTGTAATTTTCAAATTTGTTCACTCCTTTAAAAATGATAAAAAGATTATAACACGTTATATATTTTTTGTCAAAAACCCTATTTTATCCTTGTTTTACTACTCTTTAATTCTTTTATATACAAATCATTAAACTCTTTAGTTAATTGTTTTATTTGTTCTAATCCTAATTCATTAACTAAGTCATACATTAAAGATTCTAAATAAGATGGATGTTCATATAAAAGTGGTACTATTTTATTTTTTAATTCTTCGGATACAGTAGAATTATCTAATATATAAGTCAAATGTTTTATGTCTATTTCTCTACCTTTTTCTTGTCTAGCCATAGAATCTTCATAATTTATTTGTGAAGTAAAATGTCTATCTAAACTAATATTATTTTCTATGGCAAAGTTATTAACAAATCTCCACAGTTTTGAAGCAGCCATTCCATCACTTAATCCATTAGAATAACCATTTGATGATATTAGAAAAGAGTCATATCCTAAATCATTTAAAACTTTAGAAACTGCCGCTTGTTGATTACCACAATATATATACACTTTAAATTTTTTTAATTGTTCTAAAACTCTAAGTTATTAGAATTCTCTTTTAAATAATTTTCTTCTAATAATATTGAACATTCATTTGATAATCTCATATCATTATCAAAATAAACGTCTTCTACCCTTAAACATTTTAAAGATGGATCTATGTGATACTTTAATGGTTCAAAAATTACAAAAGGCTTATTATCAAAATTACCATAAGCAGTTGTTCCTACTAACCCATTCATAGCAAAATGAATAGTTCTTCTGCAAGTTTCAAAACATACATCAAACTCTGCAAGTTCTTTTGAATATTTTTCGCCTTCCTCTTCTGTCATATAATAATTAGGATGTTTTTCTCTTACTTTTTTAGAGATTGCTTCACCTATTATAGATGATCTGCCAAACTCATATGCATTACCATTTATTGGTGTCTCTACTATACCATCCATAGGAAATATGTCTGTTGTTCTAACTAATACACAATCATTTATTGTGTATTCTTTATCAATATAATCAACACTATCCCCATTTACTTCCATGCTTGTTGCATCAATGAATTTTATTTTTTCTTCCATAAAATCCTCCTCAAATCAATTGCCAACAATACTACCTAATTAAACTATCTCCAGTCATTTCTACTGGTATTTCTTTGCCCATAATGTCTAATAAGGTAGGTGCTATATCAGCTAGTTTTCCATTTTTTAAAGTGTAATTAGTATCTGTTATGATAAAAGGTACTAAACTATTAGAGTGACTTGTTATAATATTGTTTTCTTCATCTAACATATAATCACTATTACCATGATCTGCAGTTACTACTAGTGTAAAATCACTTTCTAAACATTTAGTATATAACATACCTACACATTCATCTACTACTTCAACTGCCTTTACAGTTGCATCAAATACACCTGTATGACCGACCATATCTCCATTTGCAAAATTAAGTACTACAAAATCGTAATTATCAATTATTTTAAATAATTTATCAGTTATTTCATAAGCACTCATTTCAGGTTTTAAATCATAAGTAGCTACTTTAGGAGAAGGTATTAAAACTCTATCACAGTTAGGAATTGCTTTATCCACTCCACCATCAAAGAAGTATGTAACATGTGCGTATTTCTCTGTTTCTGCTATTCTTAATTGCTTTAAGTTTAAACTTGATATATATTCACCTAATGTATTATCTAATTCTTGATGATTATAAGCAGACTTACACTTAACTTCATCGCTTACAGGCATCATTGTAACAAGTTTAATATTTTTAAATGTTTTATGTGGGAACTCTTTGAATTCTTTATTAGTAATTACTTTAAATAATTCTCTTAATCTATCTGGTCTAAAGTTAAAAACAATTAAACCATCATTGTTTTTTATTGTTCCATTTTTATTTATTAACATAGGTTTTATAAATTCATCTGTTACATCTTCACTATAACATTTTTTCATATATTCTATTGGATCTTTATAAGTTTTGCCTAACCCATTTACAATAACATCATAACTTTTTCTAATTCTATCCCAGTTATTATCTCTATCCATAGAATAATATCTACCACTTACAGTAGCTATTTTACCTACCCCTAGTTTCTCAAGTTTTTCTTGTAATTTTTTTATATATTTTACTCCAGAATTAGGAAGTGTATCTCTACCATCTGTAAATATATGTATATATACATTTTTTATTTTCTTTTCTTTACACATTTCAAGAAGGCTAAATAAATGTTTTATATGAGAATGTATTCCACCATCACTAAGAAGGCCTAAAAGATGAAGACTAGAACCGTTTTCTTTTACATGATTCATAACTTCATTTATATTTTCGTTATCAAATATCTTTTTAGTTTTTATCATATTGTTAAGGAGTTCAAGAGGTTGATAAACAATTCTACCTGCTCCTATATTAGTATGTCCTACTTCACTATTCCCCATTTGATCTTTAGGTAACCCAACTTTTTCTCCACTAGCTTCTAATAAACACTTAGGATATTTTTTTAATAAGGCATTTAAATTAGGAGTATGTGCTTTTCTAACAGCATTACCATGCTCTTCTTTTCTTATACCAATTCCATCCATTATACATAGTAATACCTTCTTCATATTATCACCTATTATAATTTTAACACAATCCTTTAATTCTTTCAATTGATAGTTGCTAAAATTTTATTTAAATATTCTATATCTTCTATTTTATTTATTCCAAAACATTTCTTACCTAAATCTTTTAAGGATGCTCCTAGGTGGTACAAGCAAGAATCTATTATAATAAATCTATCGTGAAATATATTACTATATTTTATATTTAAATTAGGATATTGTTTATTAAATTTACTTATATCTGTTTTTGTTAAATAATGACTACTAGTTATTAATTCTACTCTTACATTCTCTTTTTTATAAATTAACATATCTAATATACTTTTATCTATGTAATTGTCTATTATAATTATTCTTCCATTCGCTTCCTTAATTAAATCTATTATCAAGCTATAACTATCATATATCTCACCATTAAAGAATATTTTTTGATTTTCTAATTTTTTAGGTTCTAACGCATTAAATATTTTTTCAAAGTTTTCATCATATTCCAGCATTTTATATTCTACTGTTGTTAATCTTTTAAATATGTCTTTATTTTCTCTTATAAAATTTCTCATATTTATAAATGTATCTACTATTTTCAAACTCGCTTTTACCGCAATTTCACTTTTTAATATTCCAGTTAACATGGTAATTCCATACTCTGTAAATACATATGGAAGATATCTTCTACCACCATAATTATCTTCTAAACTTGAGGTGAAAATTTTACACCTCAAGTTTTTATATTCTTCTTCAGTTAATCTAAAACAATAATTTCCAGGAAATCTACTAATATTATTTTTTACATTTCTATTTAAATCTTTAGTAGTATATCCAAACAATCTAGCAACATCACTATCTAGCATTACTTGCTTTTCCCTTATCTCATATATAAGATTTTCTATTTTTATTTCTTCTAATTCGTACATAAATAACCTCCTACTATTATTATTCTACAAAACTTTTGAATTTCCTTTTTTATTTCAAAAAAAAAATAATAAATCTTCACTTCTTATTCTTTATCCCTTTACATTTTAATTTTCCTCAAATATTCCTTCACATAATTCATCCATACTGACACCCAATATTTTAGCTATCTTATACATGGAGTAAAATGACAACGATTTTTTACCACCTATGCTAACTATGTGTCTTAAGTATTCATATGATATATCTATTTCTTCAGCAAACTCCATCATATTTATTTTCTTTTCCTTGCACACCTTTCTAACATTACTTCCTACTATAAATTGCACGTCATCTTTCGACTTAAACTTTTCAACTTTCTGCACACTATCACCACACATATTATCTCACACTTGGTTAGGAGTGTATGCAAAAGAAAAGTGCGCACAAAAAGTTGTAATATTTTATTATTTAACAAATATACTCTAATAGATAAGACAGGAGGAAATATGATAAATAAAAAAAGTTTATGGTTTTTAACACTCTTCAGTTTAATTTTAGTATTAAGTATTTACTATATAACAATGCCAAGTGAATTGTTACTTACAACTAATACCTCTAATTTATTAAATGAAGAAAACGAACAAGAAGAAGTAAATGTGGATATCGAAGAAAGTGATTTACTTGTTGCATTAAGAGTTGAATCTGATGAAGAAATGACCAGCGAAATAGAAGAATTACAACTAATACTTACAAACGCACAATCTTCTGTTGATGAAAAAAATAAAGCATATGAAAAAATAAAAGAATTGAACGACGTTAGAGGTGAAGAAGAAAAGTTAGAAACTCAAATAAAAGAAACTTATAAACTTGATTCATTTGTAAAAATCAAAAACAATCAGATACAAGTAACAATAAATAGTTCTGAACACTCCAATAACCTAGCTAATAATATTATGAGAACTATTCAATCAAATTATAATGAATCAAAATATATAACAGTTAAATTTCAAAAATAACTCAAACGAGTTATTTTTTTGGGTATATACAATCACTTAATTATTTAGTCAACATAAAATAATATGAGAAAATATAAACCACTCTATTAGGAAGTGAGGTAAAAATGAAAAAAAGCATTCTAACCAAAAGAGAAAAACAAGTATTTGAAATGTTGATTATAAATAAGACTACTAAAGATATAGCTAAATCATTAAAGATAAGTGAAAAAACAGTAAGAAATCATATTTCAAATGCTATACAAAAATTAGGAGTTAAAGGAAGAGCTAGTGCTGTTGTAGAGTTATTAAGACTTGGAGAAATTTCTTTATAAAACGTATTTTATACGTTTCAGACTGTTGACAAAAGAAATTTTGTAAATAGTCTTTTTATTTTTAAAAAAATGATATATAATTAATATGCGAGATGAAGACTTATTCTAACCAAATAGTCATTGCTGAATCTCGCTTTTTTTA
>CALVVM010000016.1 GCA_944363855.1 uncultured Bacilli bacterium | reverse complement strand
TATAATACTCCAACACTTTTTATTTTGCAAGTTTTTTTTGGATTATAATGACTTTTCGTTAGAAATTTGGTACAATGAAAATGGTGATAGAGTGAAAAAAATAATTGTTCTTATAATTGCTTTATTTTTAGTAGGATGTACGAAAGAAGAAATGATTACCTGTAATATAGAAGTAGATAATGATTTACAAAACTATACTATGAAAGGAATATATAATATCTATTATAAAGATAATTATGTAACTAAGATAGAAAAGAAAGAACAATATATCTCACCAGATGAAGATATTATAACTTATTTAAATGATTCAAAAAATTTAGAATATTATAATTTAAATGATTTATATGGTGGATATACATATACTATAAATTATAATGAAACAGCATTAGCTATAACATCAAAAATAGATTTAAGTCTAGTAGATTTAAAGAAAATGGAACAAGATAAAAAAATAGATAAAGATTATGTAGTAGGAAATAGATTAACTACTAGTGGTATTGTTAGAGTTTATGAATCTAAGGGTGCTATTTGTGACATATAATATAAAGGAGTGATATTATGTTTAAGAATAAAAAAATATTTGTACTTGGTATGGCTAGAAGTGGATACGAAGTATCTAAATTATTAAGTAAATATAATAATGAAATACTTGTTACTGATAAAAAGGAGCAAGATATTAAACATATAGAAGAATTAGAAGAGTTAGGAGTAACTTTTATACAAAGTGATGACCCTGTATCTTTAATTGATTCTAGTTATGATTTAGTTATAAAAAATCCAGGAATTAGATATGATCATCCATTAATTTTAAAGGCTATAGATCTTGGAATAAAAGTAGTAAATGAAGTAGAAGTTGCTTATCATTTTTTACCTAAAAATGCTTTTGTTATAGCTGTAACAGGTGCAAATGGTAAAACAACTACTACAACACTTGTTTATGAATTTATAAAGGCAATGGGTAAAAGAGTTCATTTAGGTGGTAATATAGGTTATCCTTTATCACAAATAGTAGAAAACGTAGAAATGAATGATGTAGTTGTACTTGAAATATCTGCTCAACAACTACACGATTGTTATGACTTTAATCCTAATGTAAGTATACTTACGAACTTAGTTCCAGTACATATTGATTTTTTTGGTACTTATGAAAATTATATAGATCATAAATTAAAAATATTTATGAATCATAATAGTAAAAATATAGCTGTAATAAATAAATCAAATAAAGATTCTTATGAATCTACTAAAGATATTAAATCTAATAAAGTATATTTTTCTAGTAGTGAAGAAGCAGATTGTTATATAAAAGAAAATGCTATTTACTATAAGGATGAAAAAATAATTAACTTAAATGAAATAAGAGTAAAAGGTATGCACAATTATGAAAATATTATGTGCGCTATAATTGCTACTAAAGAATTAGGTATATCTAACGAAACAATAAAAGAAGTATTAAATAAATTTACAGGTGTAGAACACCGTATAGAGTTTGTTGCTAAAATAAATGGTAGAGAATTTTATAATGATTCAAAAGCAACTAATGTTAAATCTACAGAAATAGCTTTAAATGCCTTTAACACACCAACAATACTTTTATTAGGCGGACTTGATAGAGGTCATTCTTTTGAAGATTTAAAAGATGATTTAACTCATGTAACTCACATAGTTTGTTATGGAGAAACAAAAGATAGAATAAAAGAATTCGCAGATGAATGTAAAATAGACTGTACAGTTGTAAATACATTAGAAGAAGCAACTAAGTTTGCTTATAATATTTCTAATGATGGCGATACAATCCTTTTAAGTCCAGCATGTGCATCTTGGGATCAATTTGAAGATTTTGAAAAAAGAGGTAATGTGTTCAAGGAGGTTATCAATAATATAAATGAATAGATATGAAGCAATATTAGATGAACAGTGGTTTCCTTATCTTGGAATGACTTTAGAAGAAAGAAATTATTATCTAAATATAATTAGACATTGTAAAGATATATGTGATACAGAGAATAAAGTAGATAACGTAAGTAAGTGTGATCTTGTTGAACTGCACTTAAAAAAGAATAATAATGTAGTTAGTTTTAATGGTTCTTTAACTATAGGAACTGATAACTTTAGAGAAAACAGAACGATTGAAGGAGATTTGTTTTTAGAAAAAGATAGTGTAATAGTAGATTATGAAATTATTAGATTATGTATTAAAGATGAGCCTAAAAAATATAGGGTATTAGACGAGTTTAAAATAGTAAAAGATAAATTGCAAAGAAGAAGCATGTATAACTATAATATGAAAAGTATATATGATACGATAGAAAATGAAGAAATGAAAGGAAAATTAAGATGAAAATAGTTGACGTAATAGGGAGAGAAATATTAGATTCAAGAGGAAATCCAACTGTAGAAGTAGATGTAATACTTGAAAATGGAATAGTTGGTAGAGCAGCTGTACCTAGTGGTGCTTCAACTGGAGTTAGAGAAGCATTGGAGATGCGTGATGGTGGTACTCGTTATATGGGTAAAGGAGTATTAAATGCTGTTAATCATGTAAATAATGAATTAAGAAATTTAGTAATAGGTATGGATGCATCAAATCAAAAAGAATTAGATTATGCTATGATTAATCTTGATGGTACAGAAACAAAATCTAATTTAGGTGCTAATGCAATATTAGGTGTTTCAATGGCTGCTTTAAAAGCAAGTGCTATAGAAGCTAAACTTCCTTTATATAAATATATTGGAAATGGTAAAGAACTTCCAAAACCTATGATGAATATAATAAATGGTGGATGTCATGCTTGTAATAATTTAGATTTTCAAGAGTTTATGATAATACCAAATAGAGATACTATAAAAGAAAGATTAAGAGTTGGTGCAGAAGTATTCCACACATTAAAAAAAGTTTTAAATGAAAAAGGATATGCTACTGGAGTAGGAGATGAAGGTGGTTTTGCTCCTAATCTAAACAGTAATACAGAAGGATTTGAACTTATAATAGAAGCTATAAAAAAAGCAGGATATATTCCTGGAGTAGATGTAAATCTTGCTATAGATGTTGCTGCATCTGAATTCTATCAAGATGGTAAATATGTTTTAAAAGGTGAAAATAGAGTTTTATCAACACATGAACTAATAGAGTTCTATGAAGAATTAGTTAATAAATATCCAATAATATCTATAGAAGATCCAGTGGATGAAAACGACTGGGAAGGATTTAAACTAATTACTGAAAAGTTAGGTAATAAAATTCAATTAGTAGGAGATGACTTATTTGTAACAAATAAAAAATGTTTGCAAAAAGGTATAGACTTAAGTGCTGGAAATGCAATACTTTTAAAAGTTAATCAAATAGGTACAATTACTGAAACATTAGAAACAATAGAACTTGCTAGAAATAATGGATATAAAACAGTAATATCACATAGAAGTGGAGAAACAGAAGATACAACAATTGCTGATTTAGCTGTAGGACTTAATTTAGGTCAAATAAAAACAGGTTCTATGTCAAGAACAGATAGAATATGCAAATATAATCAATTAATTAGAATTGAAGAAGAAATAGAAAAAGATAATAAATAATTATTATTGACAAATAGGTATAAATTTTTACCTATTTGTCTTTTTTGTATTAATTTTTATTGTTTTAAACATTTGTTTGTGTTATACTTATAATGGTGATAGTAATGTATGAATATTTAAAAGGTAAAATAGTTAATCAAGAAAGTAATTATATAGTAGTAGATAATAATGGTATAGGTTATTTAATATATGTACCTAATCCATATTCTTTTGAATTAGATAAAGAATATATAATATATGTTTATCAACAAGTAAGAGAAGATGAACAAAGTTTATATGGTTTTAAAAGTAAGGAAGAAAAAGATTTATTTTTAAAATTAATAGACGTTAAAGGATTAGGGTGTAAGATGGCACTTCCTATGCTTGCTACTGGATCTATAAGTGGTATTATGGATGCTATTGAAAGAGAAAATATTTTATATTTAAAGAAATTCCCTAAGATAGGTGATAAAGTAGCTAAACAAATAATTCTTGATTTAAAAGGAAAACTTAATACTAGTAATATTTCTAATACAGTTAAGGATTATGATGAATTAATAGAAGTATTAAAAGGATTAGGATATAAACAAAGTGATATTAATAAAATATTGCCTTCTATAAAAACTGATTTAAATATAGAAGAACAAATAAAAGAAGCATTAAAATTAATGCTTAAATAGAAAGACTCTTATAATAAAAACTAGATAAGTCAAGTTGTACAAAATTTGATAAAATTAATCTAGGAGGATGATGTTATGAGAGTTAATGAAAAAATCGAAAGAATTACACCAGATACTTTGAT
>CALVVM010000015.1 GCA_944363855.1 uncultured Bacilli bacterium | reverse complement strand
GTCAAATGTTTCCATGATTTCATTTTTCATTCCTCCTTTTTGGCAAAGAAACATATATATTATACTACTATCATACTTATTTCAGTTTTTTATCATAAAACGGAATTCCAAATAAAAATTAACGTTTTATAACTTTTTTTGCTTATTTTATTGAGGATAAATATTGAAAATGATATAATTATACTGATATTTAGATTTAAAGATAAGGAGATTTTATGAAACAAATAAAACATATTGGAGCTTATGGATTAGTTATTAAAGATAACAAAATATTATTAATAAAGAAAAAAGGTGGACCATATGATGGTAAATTAGATTTACCGGGTGGTACTATTGAATTTAATGAGTCAATAGAAGATGCTTTAAAAAGAGAATTATTAGAAGAAGTAGGAATTGAAATATTAGATTATAATTTATTTGATGTAGTTTCAACTAATATAAAATGGATTTATAAAGATGAATTAGTAGAAACAAAACATATTGCTATATTATATTTGATAAATGATTATAAAAATGATATAAAAGAAAATATTGAGATAACAGAAATAAATGATGATTCAATGGGTGCCGAATACTTTGATATAAGTAAATTGACAAAAAAACAACTCTCTAATATTGCTTTAATAGCTATACAAAAATTAAACTATAATAGGAGATAATATGTTAAAAATATATAATATAAGAGAAAAAACTGAATACTTAAAAGAAGTTGCAATCTTAACTCATTTGGAATGGGGAAGTAAAACACAAACAAAAAAAGAACTAGAAAATAAAGTAAATAAAAAAACAGAAAAAATGATTAATAATTTTGATAATCCATATTATTGTACTTTAATTTTATTAGATGATAATAATTTAGTTGGTTTTATTTCTATATTTGAAAAAGATGGAGAAGAGCGACAAGATTTAAAACCATGGTATGCAACTATGTATGTAAAAAAAGAATATAGGGGAAATGGGTATTCAAAAATGCTTAATGAAGCAATACAAAAAGAAGCTAAAAAAAGAGATTTTAAAAGAATATATTTAAAAAGTGATTTAATTAATTATTATGAAAAATTTGGAGCAATTTACTTAGAAAATTTAAATAATGGAGAAAAATTATACTATATTGATTTATAAAAATTGTATAAAAAAGATAATAAAACTCAATTATTATCTTTTTATTATAGTATTTGTCAAAAAAAATAGGTAAAAAATGTTTCATTTTTAAAAGAAGTGTGCTAAAATGTTTATAGTAGACGTTAGAATTGGAGGAATAAACATGGGTTTTATTAAAAACTTGTTTGATAAAGATGAAGTACAAACAGGAAATGGAAATGAATACTATGATATAAGTACAGAAGAAGCTGTTACTGAAGAAGGTGGAGCTAAGATGATTCTTTTAGAACCACGTGCTTATTCAGAAGCTCAACAAATAGCAGATCATTTAAAGAAAAGAAATACTGTAGTAGTAAATCTTAAAAGAGTTACAAGTGATCAAGCTAAAAGAATTATGGATTTTTTGAGTGGAACAATATATGCTATTAAAGGTAACATTCAAAAAATAGGTAGTGGTATTTTCTTATGTACACCAAATAATATAAATGTACAAGGAAAAATAACTGATGAAAATGAAAAAGATAGTAAAGATAAAGATGATGAAAATATAAATTACGAATGGTAAAAAAATACTTGAAAAAGAATATTAATTGTGCTATTATATAAAGCACAACGTTTGAGGGATGCTTATGGATAATAAAACGTTTAGAAATTATACTCCTGAGCAAGTAGATCAATTTTTAGACCAAGTTATTAAACAAGTAGAAAGAATGATTGAAGACAATAAGGCTAAGAATAGAGAAATTGCTTTAAGAGATAAGAAAATTGAAGAATTAAGTAAAATAGTTGAGGGTACTGCGAATATGCAACAAAGACTTGCTCAATACGAAAGAATGGAAGGTACACTTAACAGAGCAATTATGATGGCTCAAAAAACATCAGATCAAATTAAATCAAATGCTCATAGAGAAAGTGAAATAATTTTGAATGATGCTAAAATGAATGCTAGTCGTATTGTAAACGAATCATTATTAAAAGCAGAAAGAACGGAATTAGAAACAGAGATGCTAAAAAGAAATGTAACAATCTTCAAACGTAAATTAAGAGGTCTAATAGAAGCTCAACTAGAAATGGTTGACGATATTGAAAAAGTAGAGTTTTAAAGTAAATGACAGAGACGGTATAATAGGAGTTTTCAAGAGAGTCTAAGTTTGGTGAGATTAGATAAAATGAATATTATATAGATCACTCTAGATACTTTTAATGGATAAGATTAAAACGAGTAATGAACGTTATATCATTTAAAGTGCATAATACTATTATGAAATAGGGTGGTACCGTGGTTAATTCACCCCTATGTTTATAATAGTTTTTTTATTTTTATAGGGGGAATGTTAAGGAAGAAAACGAAACTCTTAGAATAAGTGGTGAAGAGTTAAAATGCATTTTAGCTAAACATTATTTCTGGGTAGATTTTCAAACTAAACAAGAAAGTTATGATACAACACGTTTAGAAGTTGAGTTTGAGAATAAAGAGGTTGATCATAGAAAAATTAAGTTTATATTAAAGTATGATAAGAAGATTGATTCATTTGAGCAACCAGTAAAAAAAGAAATTATTATAACTAAAGCAGAAGTAATAGATATTATAAATGAAAAACTTTTAAATAGTGGGTATAAAATAAATGACTTTGAAAGTAATATAACTTATACATCAAATACAAATAATAAAGACATTCTTAATTTTATAAGTTTAAAATTAAGAAAAATAGGTTTAATAAAAACAATAAAGAAAGGATTGAGAAAAAATGTGTAATTTTGAAGAATTAGATAAAAGAAAGAGTAGTGAAGTAGAAGGTAGTTTAACTGAAAAGTTTTTAAACGAAAATCTACTAAATAAAACAATAGAAAATAGAAAAGATAATAAAAACTTTGTATTCTTTGATGGGCCTGCGACTGCTAACGGTATGCCAGGAATACATCATATGCTTGCTAAGTTACTTAAGGATACTTTCTGTAAATATAAAACAATGAAAGGTTATAGAGTACTTAGAAAAGTAGGATGGGATACTCATGGATTACCAGTAGAAGTTCAAGTAGAAAAAGAACTTGGATTTAGTGGTAAAGGTGATATTGAAAAATATGGTATAAAAGAATTCAATGAAAAATGTAGAGAAAGTGTATGGAAAAATGAAAAAGCATTCACTGACTTTACAAATAAAATGGGGCAATTTATAGATTTAAAAAATCCTTATATAACATATAATAATGATTATATTGAAACTGAATGGTGGATATTAAAGAAATTCTTTGATGCTAATTTAATCTATAATGGACTTAAAATACTACCATACTGTCCTAGATGTGGTACTGGACTTGCAAGTCATGAAGTTGCTCAAGGTTATAAAGAAATAACTGTTAATACAGTAACTGTACCATTTAAAGTTAAAGATCAAGAAAATACTTATTTACTAATTTGGACAACTACTCCATGGACACTTATGTCAAATGTTGCTGCTTGTGTAAACCCTAATGAAAAATATGTAAAATGTTTATCAAAAGGATATAATTTCATAGTAGCTGAAAAATTAGCTCATAAAGTACTTGGAGATGAATTCGAAGTAGTAGAAGAATATACTGGAAAAGACTTAGAATACTTAGAATATGAACAATATATGGATTTCTTAAGTGTTAATAAAAAAGCGTTCTTTGTAACTTGTGCTGATTATGTAACAATGGAAGATGGTACAGGTATAGTTCATATAGCTCCTGCATTTGGTCAAGATGACTACGAAGTAGGTTTAAAATATGATTTACCAGTATTAAATCCAGTAGATGAAAATGGGTGCTATACAGATGGTCCTTGGAAAGGAAGATTAGTAGTTGATAGTGAACTTGAAATAGAAATAATTAAATATTTAGCTGGTGAAGATAAAATATTTAAAAAACAAAAAATGGTACACAACTATCCACATTGTTGGAGATGTAAAACACCACTTGTTTACTATTCTAAACCAAGTTTATATATAAAAGTTACTGATTATAAAGATAAAATTATTGAAGCTAATAAAACTGTTAACTGGTATCCAGATTATGTTGGAGAAAAAAGATTTGGTAACTGGTTAGAAAACTTAAATGACTGGGCAATATCAAGAAATAGATATTGGGGGACTCCGATTCCTTTATGGGAATGTAGTTGTGGTCATAAAGAAATGATAGGTTCAAGAGAAGAATTAGTAGAAAAAGCAATTGAAGATATAGATACTTCTATAGAACTTCATAGACCATATGTTGATGATGTCCACATTAAATGTGAAAAATGTGGTAAAGAAATGACAAGAATAAAAGATGTTATAGATTGTTGGTTTGACTCAGGTGCAATGCCTTTTGCTCAGTACCACTATCCATTTGAAAACAAAGAATTATTCGAAAGTCAATTCCCAGCTGATTTCATAAGTGAAGGTATAGACCAAACAAGAGGATGGTTCTATTCATTACTTGTAATTTCAACATTCATAACAGGAAAAAGTCCATATAAAAATGTACTTGTAAATGACTTAGTTACAGATAAACATGGTCATAAAATGCACAAGAGTAAAGGAAATGCTATTGAACCATTTACAGTATTAGAAAGATATGGAGCAGATCCAATTAGATGGTATATGCTTTATACTTCACCAGTATGGACACCACTTAGATTTGATGAAGATGGAGTTAAAGAAGTAAGTTCTAAATTCTTTAGTACATTAAAAAATACTTATACATTCTTTAGTATGTATGCTAATATCGATAATATCGATCCTAAAGAATATGAAATTAAATATGAAGACTTAGAAGAAATAGATAAATGGTTAATTTCTAAATATAATAAATTAGTTAAAAATGTAACTGAATCTATGGATAAATATGATGCAACAATTGCTACAAGAGAAATCCAAAACTTTGTTTCAGAAGATTTATCTAACTGGTATATAAGAAGAAATAGAAGAAGATTCTGGGCATCAGAAAATGATACAAGCAAACTTGCTGTATATAAAGTAACATACGATATATTAGTAGGTATTTGTGAACTTATCGCTCCAATCGCACCTTTTGCTTCAGAAGAAATATATACTAAATTAACAGGTAAAGAATCTGTACACTTAGCTGATTATCCAACATATAAAGAAGAGTTAATAAATGAAAAAATTGAATCTAGAATGGATATGGTTAGAGATTTAATTAGTCTTGGTAGAAATATAAGAGAAGAAGTTAAAATAAAAGTTAGACAACCATTAAGTGAAGCTTTGATAGATGCTAAAAACGAAGATTTAATAAGTGACTTAGTAGATTTAATTAAAGAAGAATTAAATGTTAAAGAAGTTAGATTTATCAAAGATGTAGAAAACTATATGAACTTTACTGTTAAACCAAACTTTAAAGAAGTAGGTAAAGTATTTGGACCATCTATTAAAGAATTCCAAGAAAAATTATTATCTTTAAATAGTAGTGATATAACTAAACTACAAAATGGAGAAGTTATAAAAATGACTGTTGGAGAAAAAGTTTATGATGTAGATAGTAATTATGTAGACGTTAGAACAAATTCAAAAGAAGGATTCGACGTTGCTACTGATACTAATAACTTCATAATCTTAAATACTGAACTTACTAATGATTTAGTTATGGAAGGTATCGCAAGAGAACTTATTTCTAAAGTTCAAAATCTAAGAAAAACTAAAGACTTTGATATAGCTGATAGAATTACTTTATATTACAATGGTGATGATGAAGTAACAGAAGCTGTTACTAAGTTTGAAGAGTTTATTAAAAATGAAACATTATCTATTGATATAGTTGTTAAGTTTAATCTAAAAGAAGAAGTAGATTTAAATGGACATATAACTCAGATAGATGTAGAAAGAGCTTAGGCTCTTTTTTTGTTGTAAAAAATAGAATATGTGTTATAATATAAAACATTCCAAAAAGTTAGTGGGTGATTTAATGGACTATAAACATGAGAAACTGCCTTTAAGTCTTGAAAAGGGTAGACTATATCTAATAAATGATAAATTAAAAGAAAAAAAAGAAGAATTAGAATTGTTTCTTCAAGATAATAAATATATGAATAGTAAAGAGTTTTCTAAGAATGTATTATTCTCTCAAGAGATAAAGGCAAATAATACTATTGAGGGATATAATGATGACGTAGGTCTTGTTTATGATATTTTAAATAAAAAATTAAAGATAAGTGATAAAAATAAGGAACAAAGGATTAGGAATCTTTATAATGGTTATAGATTTATTTATACTGATAAAGAAATAAATAAAGAAAATCTAAAAAAATTATATTCTATATTATCTAGAAATTTATTAAGTGAAGAAGATGTAAGAGAAATGGGAGGGTATTATAGAAAGAATCCTGTATATATTTTCTTTAGCAGTAATTTAGATGTAGAACCTGATATGGGTATACCTGCTAAAGACTTAGATAAATATATGGAAGAATATTTTAATTATGTTAATAGTAATAATAATTTAAGCTGTAGTACAGATTATTTCATTAAATCACAAATAATGCACTTTCAATTAGTATATATACATCCATATTATGATATAAATGGTAGAGCATCTAGAACTGCTAGTATGTGGTACTTACTAAATAATGAAGTATATCCTTATATAATATTTAATAGAGCTATAAGTTTAAATAAAAAATTATATTATAAAATAATAAGAGAAGTTAAAGAATATAGAAATGTTACATTCTTCTTAAATTATATGTTAGATAACGTAAAAATAGAGTTAGAAAAAGAATATATAATGGATATGATAAGTTATAATTCATCTCACTTAACTGCAGTAGATTATCAAACAATGTATTATATTTTATCTATGAATGGATTATTAACTGCTAAAGACTTTATAACTTTCTATAATAATCATAATGACAAGAAAAAAGGTATTGAAATATATAATACGATGTTAGAACCATTACTAGATAAAGGGATAATAATAAAGGGTAGAAATACAGATAGTTTTATAAATTCTAATGAACAAAACTTTATATTTGAACTAAATAAAAGTAAGTTTGAAAATAATCCACAAAAAATAAAAAGATTAAAAATAAAATAATTTTTAATCTTTTTTAATTTCTATATCTTATATTTTCATTAGATACATTAAATATAATACCTGCCATAATCATATAACTAAGTAAACTAGATCCACCATAACTGATAAATGGAAGAGTTATACCTGTAATAGGCATAAGTCCTATAGTCATACCAATATTTTGTAATTGTTGATATATAAGCATACCAATAATACCACCTATAATATATTTATTAGTATTATTTGGACTTTCAATAGCTAATCTAACTAATCTTAAATCAAAGAATGTAATTATTCCAAGTAGTATTATAGAACCTATAAATCCAAAATTATTAGAAAAAACAGCAAATATAAAATCAGTTTGTGGTTCGGGGAAATATATAGGTGTATTATTTAATCCATAACCAATCAAGCCACCGCTACCAATAGCTGTAATCCCATTTTCAAGTTGATATCCACTACCACTTGACCAATCGAGTAATCTATCAACTCTAAGGAAGAAAGATGAACCAAATATTTTAATAAATAAATCATTGTTAAGGAAGTAGGTTAGTAAAACTATTCCAACTGCAAGTCCAAATATTCCAAAAACTAAAATAAACCATCTATATCTAATACCAGAAATAAATAACATTACAAAAGTAATAAGTAAATATATTAGAACAACACCTGTATCTGGTTGTAAGAATGTAAGTATAGAAGGAATACCTACAATAATTGCTACTTTAATTAAAAATATAAATTCTTGCTTTACTGTAGGTTCATTATGTTTTTCTTTAAAATCATTTATTATTCTACCAAGAACAATAATAAGTATTATTTTCATAAATTCACTAGGCTGAATATTACCAATCCCAGGTATTTTAAACCAACATCTAGCATTATTTATATCAGCTCCAAAAACTAAAACAAGTATAAGTGATAATATTCCAACTATATATAATATCCAAGCATTCTTATATAGAAACTTATTACCAAAAAACATAACAAGTCCAATTAAAATAAATCCAACTCCATACCACATAATTTGTTTAAAAACTAAATTAGTTTCATCTGTAAGAAGTTTCTCTGCACTTCCAATAGTGATAATACTAATAATTGCAAATAAAATAATACAAACAAGAATACTTATATCGATTTTAAACTTTGAATTATTTCTCATATCATCACCATTATTATCTTACACTTTTTTTATAATTTATACAATAAAAAATAAGATATTTATTTTTTTTTAAAAGTATAGTATAATTAAATAGGTGATAACATGGAATTTAGATGGGAATACATTTTAATAATTGCAATTTGTTTAGTAATCGCAATCGCAATAACACGTTCAAAGAAAAAAGATTTTAAATTAGAAGCGAATAAATTGATAATGTTATTAGGTGGTAAAGATAATGTTATTGATTATGAGTTTAATAAATCTAGATTTATAGTTAATTTAAAAGATGTATCAAAAGCTAATAAAGAAGGAATACAAAGAATGGGAGCTCAAGGAATTGTTGAAATTGATAATCAATTGAAAATAATTTTAGGTGAAGGAGCTAAACAAATAAAAAAACATATAAACGACTTAAAGTGATAAAACATATCACTTTTTTTCATTTTTCGACATTATTCGACAAAACTATTTGATATATTTATTTTGGTGATAAAATGAATATATTTCAAATAATATTCTTAGATGTAGTATTACTTATATTTCCAATACTTGTATATTTACTTTATTTAACAACTAATAAAAATATAACAAATAAATCTAAGAAACTATATTTAAGTTTAGTACTAATAACATCTTTCTTTATGCTTTATAATTATGGAGTAGATACACCTAGGTTATTACCAGTACTTATATTAAACTCAATAGTTATACTTTCTTATTTAGAAGATAGATATATAATAGCCAATATCCTTTCGATCTTAATAATATTTATATATAGTAATTTCTTTAATTATACATTTATACTTTTTACAATATACATCCTAATCTCTCTTTTATATTTGATAAGAAAAAAAATAAAACTTAACAACTTATTATTTGTTAATTTAAGTATAATTATAAGTAGTATAGTATATTTTATTTGGGTATATAAATATAATAATGAATTTTTTAATATTGAAATGTTAAAATCAATAATTGTTTGTTATTTCTTTATTGTAAATATAATTTGTTTAATGTATGAAACGGGTAAAAAAATACTAGAAACACATCTAACTTATAAAGAATTACAACAAGAAAAACAAATAAGATTATCTTTATTTAAAATAACTCATGAAATAAAAAATCCTATAGCTGTTTGTAAAGGCTATTTAGATATGATAAATGTAAAAGATACAAATCAAGTAGAAAGGTATGTTCCAATAATTAAATCAGAAATAGAAAGATTATTATCTTTATTACAAGACTTTTTACTTATAAATAAAAGTAATTTAGATTTAGATATAATGGATTTTAATATGCTAATTGAAGATACAATTAATAAATTAGATCCTTTATTAAAGGATAATAACATTAATTTAAATTTAAATATAATAGATGATGAAATATTTATAAATGGTGATTATAATAGATTAAGTCAAGTATTAATAAATATAATTAAAAACAGCATAGAAGCAATACCAGATGAACACAAAGGTAAAATAAATATAACAACGAAAATAAAAGATAAAAAATATTATTTAACAGTAGAAGATAATGGAGTAGGAATGAATAAGGAAGTATTAACTAACATAAAGAAGCCATTCTATACTACTAAGAAAAGGGGTTCTGGTTTGGGAGTTTCTTTAATATATGAAATAGTAGAGGCACATAGTGGAAAAATACAATACTCTTCTGAATATGGAAAAGGAACTAAGGTAACAATACAACTTCCTATATATGAATAAAAAATAATAATTTTTAAAACAATCTTAAATGATTGTTTTTTTTGATTTTGTGTTATACTATTTATAGAGTAAAATATAGGTGATTATATGTTAATTATAAATTTAATGGTGTTATTAATCTCTCTTTTTTTAATTATCAAGTTTTCTGATGTGTTTGTAGATGCAGCAACATCTATTGCAGAAAGTTTTAAAGTTCCTAAAATTGTAATTGCACTTACAATAGCTGCTTTTTGTACATGTGCTCCTGAACTTGCAATATCTTTTAATAGTATTGCTTCTGGTAATTCGGATATGACGTTAGCTAATGTAATTGGAAGTTCAATAATAAATATATTACTTATTATAGGAGTATCCGCTATTGTTAAACCTATAAAATTAAAAGAAAGAACTGTAAGAAAAGAATTACCTTTATTGTTAATTATAACTACTGCATTCTTTTTCTTAATAAATGATTCTTTATTTAGTAGTGGTGTTAAAAATAATTTAAGTTGAACAGATGGTATTGTACTTATTATATGGTTTATAACTTTTTGTGTGTATATTTTTTCTATTGTAAGAAAGCATAAAGATTTATTTCCTGAAAAACCTAAATATAGTAGAAAAGAAGCTATTTTAAGAACAATATTTTCGATAATAGGAATAATCATAACAAGTGATTTAATAGTAGATAGTGCAGTTTATATAGCTGAGTCTTTAAATGTTTCTCAAAAGATAATTGCTATGACAATAATAGTCATA
Source organism: uncultured Bacilli bacterium (assembly GCA_944363855.1). GTDB lineage: Bacteria > Bacillota_I > Bacilli_A > RF39 > UBA660 > UMGS1613. Next base: position 18,714 of record CALVVM010000015.1, on the reverse strand, counting down.
GGTACAAGTTTACCAGAACTTACGATTACTTTAGTATCTGCTAAAAAAGGTGAATTTGATATGGCTATAGGAAATATAATAGGAACTAATATATTTAATATATGTGTAGTATTAGGACTACCAATAACTATATTTGGAACTATATCTTCAAATGCCTTTAATCTTGTAGATTTAGTAGTGGTACTATTAGCTGGACTCTTATTATTCATATTTGGTAGAAGTGATAGGGAATTATCAAGAAGAGAAGGAATAATAATGCTTATAGTTGTAATTGTATATTATATTTATATATTTGTGTAAAAAATAAAAATTATAGTATTTTTGTAAAATTGTAATGGTAAAAACTACAGTAAACAGTAATCTGTCTGTAGTTTTTTAATTGCTGTAAAAATTAGAGTGTAATTAAGTAAAAACATTCATTTGATTAATAATTTTGTATATGTTATCTTGTTTAAACAGGAGGTTAGTATGAATTATTATAACGAAATAAAAGAACAATTAATAAATAATGAAGTATATAAAAAAGTAAAAGATTATAGTAAAAATAGAAATGAACTTGAAACTTATTATAATGTAGGAAAACTAATAATAGAAGCACAAGGTGGAGAAACTAGGGCAAAATATGGAGATAGTATAATTAAGGAATTTTCTAAAAAATTGGTAGTTGAAGTAGGTAAAAAATATAATGAAAGAACATTAAGAAGAATTAGACAATTTTATTTATTTTTTAAAGATGAGAATTGGTCGCCAATGGCGACCAGATTAACCTGGAGTCATTATTGTGAAATGTTAGTATTAAAAGATATGAATGCTATTAAATATTATTTTGATATATGTAATATGTATAATTTAAGTAAAAGAGAACTAAGGCAAAAAATAAAAATCAAAGAATATGAAAGATTGCCGATTGAATCGAAGAATAAATTACAATTAAAACAAGAAATAAAAGTAAATGATTTAATAAAAAATCCTATACTAATAAAAAATAGTTATGATTATGAAAAGATAACAGAAAAAATGTTAAAACAATTGATACTTGAAGATATAGACAACTTTTTAAAAGAACTAGGTAGTGGATTTAGTTATATAGAAAATGAATATAAAATAAAAATAGGAGATAGATACAATTACATAGATTTACTCTTATATAATATTAAATATAATTGCTATGTTGCTGTAGAATTAAAAGTAACTGAATTAAAGAAAGAATATATAGGCCAGATTAGTACATATATGAATTATATAGATAAAAATATAAAGAACGTAAATCAAGATAAAACAATAGGAATAATAATATGTAAAAAAGGTAATGAATTTGTAATGGAATATTGTAGTGATGGTAGAATATTTGAAACTAATTTTATTTTAAACTAGGAGGTAAAGTGAATTATTATAACGAAATAAAAGAACAATTAATAAATAATGAAGTATATAAAAAAATAAGGGATTATAGTAAAAATAGAAACGAACTTAAAACTTATTATAATGTAGGAAAACTAATAATAGAGGCACAAGGTGGAGAAACGAGAGCTAAGTATGGAGATAATTTAATAAAAGAGTATTCAAAAAAATTAACTGTTGAGTTAGGTAAAGGCTATTCAACTAGAAGTTTAAAATATATGAGAAAATTTTATTTGTTTGTTGAAAAAGGGCAGACAGTGTCTGCCCAATTGAGTTGGAGTCATTATGTAGAATTATTAAAGTTTGATGATATTAATATAATTAACTATTATCTTGACATTTCAGTAAATCAAAAATTAGGAGTTAGAGAACTTAGATATAAAATTAAAAATAAAGAATATGAAAGATTATCTATAGAAACAAAAAATAAATTAAGTAGAAAAGAAGAAATGAAAGTAAATGATTTTATAAAGAATCCAATATTAATTAAAAATAGTTATAATTATGAAAAGATAACAGAAAAAATGTTAAAGCAGTTAATTTTGGAAGATTTAGATAGTTTTTTAAAAGAGTTGGGGGAAGGATTTTGTTATATAGAAAATGAATATAAAATAAAAATAGGGGATAGAAATAATTACATAGATTTGCTTTTATATAATATTAAATATAATTGTTTTGTAGTAGTTGAATTAAAAGTAACTGAATTGAAGAAAGAATATATAGGTCAAATTGAAACATATATGAATTATGTTGATAAAAATATAAAAAGCATAAGTCAAGATAAAACAATAGGAATAATAATATGTAAAAAAGATAATGAGTTTATAATGGAATATGTAAGTGATGATAGAATCTATAATACAATGTATAATTTAGTGTAAAAGAAAGAAATTTTTGTTATTTTTAAGTTTATTTATGTTATAATATTGTTACAGGCTATGGAGGTATTTATGGCAAAGAAGAAAAAACGTAAAGAAGAAGAAGTAGAACCAGTAGGGTACATAGTAGAATTAAAAGGAATATTTTTAGTATTAATAGCAATCGTAGGACTTTGTCCTTTTGGAATGGTTGCTGATTTTATAAAAGGTTTTTCTTGCTTTTTATTTGGAACTCTTTGGGCTTTGTTTTTAGTAGTATTAGGTGGTATAGGAATATATACTATAATCAAAAGAAAACAACCTAAAATAGTTACAGGTAAGTCAATTGGACTTTTTATAATAATAATAGGAATACTTACTTTATTACATATAAGTTATATTGAAGCAAATGAAATAGATCCAAATAATTTCAGTATATTAGATGATGGGATGAATGTATTAAAATCAACAGTTGATAATGTTATGAAAGGAATTAAAACTGATTTTTGGATACCTGAAACAGGTGGAGGAATAATAGGAGCAATATTTGTTAGTATATTTGCAACTCTTTTAACACTAAGTGGAACATGGTTTATATGTTTTGCTTTAATAGTATGTGGAATAATAATTTATACTGGACTTACTATTTTTGAAATGATGAAGAAAACAAAAGACGAAGTTAAAAAAGTAGCTGGTAAGGTTCATATGCCTAAAAAAGAAAGAAAGAAAAAGGTAGAAGAACCTAAGGAAGAAGAAGTTGTTGTTGTTCCTGTAACTGATGATAAACCAAGTAAAAAATATGTTTATCCACCAATTTCACTTTTAAATAAACCAGTAAAAACTGATGGAAAAGAAAATGAACTTGCTATAAAAAATAATATACCAGTTCTTATTCAAGTGCTTATGGATTTTGGAATAGAAGCAAAAGTTGTAGATACACATGTAGGACCTGCGGTAACTCAATATGAACTTGAAATAAAAGCAGGAACTAAGGTAAGTAAAATACTTAGTTTAAATAGAGAAATTGCTTTGGCTTTAGCTGCTAAAGACGTTCGTATTCAAGCACCAATTCCTGGAAAAAGTACAATAGGAATAGAACTTCCAAATAAAAAAATATCTATGGTAAGTGTTAGAGAAGTTTTAACTAGTCTTCCAGCTAGTAAAGTAAATTCTAAATTACTTACAGTACTTGGTAGAGACATAATGGGTAATCCACAATGGATGGAAATTAATAAGACTCCACACCTTTTAGTAGCGGGAGCTACTGGTAGTGGTAAGTCTGTTTGTATCAATAGTATACTTGCTTCCATTCTTATGAGAACTAAACCTGATGAAGTTAAACTTGTATTAGTGGATCCTAAAAAAGTAGAACTTTCTATCTATAATGGAGTACCACACCTAATGGCTCCAGTAGTAACTGATCCTAAGAGAGCTAATGTTGCTTTAAAAAGAATAGTTGCTGAAATGGAAAGAAGATATGAGGTTTTTGAAGAGAGTAAAACAAAAAATATTGAAAGTTATAATGCATATATAGATAAAAAAAATGAAGGGCTTCCTGAAGAAGAACAAACTAAAAGAATGCCTTTTATCGTTGTGGTGATAGATGAACTTGCAGACTTAATGTTAGTTGCAGCAAAAGAAGTAGAAGATTCAATTATGAGAATTACTCAAATGGCACGTGCTGCAGGGATTCACTTAATTGTTGCAACACAAAGACCTTCTACAGATGTAATTACAGGTATAGTAAAAGCTAATATTCCTTCAAGAATATCATTCGCTGTATCAAGTGGTATCGATTCAAGAACTATACTTGATATGGTAGGTGCAGAAAAATTATTAGGTAAAGGTGATATGCTTTTCTTACCACAAGGAACAAATGCTCCAATCCGTATCCAAGGAACATTTATTTCTGAAGAAGAAACAAAAGCTATAGTAGAATATGTTTGTAATCAACAAAAAGCTAGTTATGATGAATCACTTCTTATGGATGATGAAGAAAAAGGCGCGACTACTATGTTAGATGGCGGTGATGATTACGAAGAACCACTTTATAATGAAATAGTAGATTTTGTTATAGAACAAGGTAAAGCCAGTGCTTCACTATTACAAAGAAGATTTAGACTTGGATATAATAGAGCTGCTAGATGTATAGACTTACTTGAGGATAGAGGTATAGTAGGACCGCAAAATGGTTCTAAACCTAGAGAAGTTCTTGTTGAAAGAGACGACGAAGAGGACTAATTTCGACAAAATAAAACTAATGATTAAGTTACAATAAAATTGGTGATAATATGAAAAAATATTTATTAACTTTTGTAGTAGCCCTAATCATTGGTTTTTTTCTTTCTAATTTTTTTCTAAAACAATACGATAACTTTGAAGGGATAAAGGTTTCAAATAAGGGAGAAACACTATATTTTATACAATATGGAGTTTTTTCTACTTTAGAAAGTTTAGAAGAAAATACTTTAGCGCTTCAAAACTATGTTTATAGTAAACAAGATAATTTATATTATGTATATGTAGGAATAACAAAGTTAGAAGATAATGCAAAAAAGATAGTAGACTATTATAAAAAACTAGGATATGAAACAATAATAAAAGAGTTTGGGATAAGTAATAAAAATTTTTTAGAATTACTTGTTAATTATGATGAAGTCTTAAAAAATACTAATGATGAAACAGCTATTTCATCTATAATAAATCAAGTTTTAGTAAAATATGAGGAGGTAGTAATTAGTGGGAGTTAAAATAAAAGATATACCAAAAAGTGATAGACCTTGTGAAAGACTAATAGAATATGGAGTAGAAAGTTTAAGTAATGAAGAATTACTTGCTATTATATTTAAAACTGGAACAAAGGGAAATTCTGCTAAGGATTTAGGTAGTGAACTTTTAAGTAAAATAGGAAATATAAAAAAATTAAATGATATTAACTTAGAATATTTAAAAGAATTCAAAGGTATAGGAATAAGTAAGGCTTGTAATTTACTTGCTTCTATAGAATTGGGTAAAAGAATAAATAGAGAAGTAGATTCATTAAAAACTGTAAAATTAAATAGTGCAGAGTTAGTTTATAAATATTATAAAGAAAAAATAGGTGATAAAAAGCAAGAATATTTTTATGCTATATACTTAGATAATGGTAAAAAAATAATAGGAGATAAACTCCTTTTTATTGGTACAGTAAATTATAGCTTAGTACATCCAAGAGAAATATTTAAAGAAGCATATCTACTTGGAGCGAGTGCTATAATATGTGTGCACAACCATCCAGGTGGAAATCCACTTCCTAGTAAACAAGATTTTGAAATTACAAACAATTTAGTTGAAGCATCTAAAATATTAGGCGTTAAATTTTTAGATCACATAATAATAACTAAAAATAATTATTATAGTTTTGTAGAAAATAATGATATTTGCTTTTAAAACAATTTAAAATGTACTATAATAAAAATAGGTGATAAAATGAAAAGAAAGAATAATAAACTAAAATATATAATTATAGTAATTGTATCATTTGCTTTATTACTTGGAATATCATCTTATACTATAGATGATGATAAAGATTTAAACTTTTTTGAAAAAGCAATAAAAGATACAACTACATTTATTCAAAAAATATTTTATGCACCTATAAAGTTTGTAAGTAATGAACTTGAAGTATTTAATGAGAAAAAAGATTTATATAAGAAATATACAAAACTAAAAGAAAAAGTAGAAAAAACAGATTTATATTATGCTCAAATAGAAGAGTTACAAAAAGAAGTAACAGAGTTAAAATCTACACTAGATTTAAATGCTACTTTATCTGAATATACATATATAAATGCAACTGTAGTAAATAGAAATATAGGGTATTGGTATAATAATCTTACAATAGACAAAGGTAGTAAAAATGGGGTAAAAAAGGGAGATGCTGTAATAACTAATAGTGGACTTATAGGTAAAATTACAAATGTAAGTAATTTTTCTAGTACAGTAAAACTTTTAACTAGTGATGAAATAAGTAATAAAATCTCTATAAAAATAAATTCTGATGATGAATATTTATATGGCTTAATGATAGGATATGATAAAGAATATAACATATACAAAATAGAAGGAATAACTAACTCAGATAAAATAGAAGAAGGAGATTTAGTTACTACTACTGGTCTTACTGATTATTTTCCAAGTGGAATAATAATAGGTAAAGTTTCTAAAGTAGTTAAAGATGAATATGACTTAGATAGTGTTGTTGAAGTAATACCTTCTGTCAATTTTGAAGATATAAGTATAGTAACTGTTTTAAATAGAAAGGCAGAAGAATAATGATTTATATTATCTTGATATTTTCATTTCTATTTGAAGCAGCATTTACAAACATTGTAAATAATTATAGTTTTTTAACCCCATTATTTTTAATAACAAGTTTATCTATACTTTATCCTTATTTTAAAAATAATAAGTTTAATTTTGTAATAGTATCTATAATATGTGGATTATTTTATGATGTAGGACTTACTAATTCACCATTTATAAACACTATTAGTTTTGGTATTTGCAGTGGACTTATAATACTTGGATATAATTATATGAATTATAATATTGTTAATTCTAATTTTATAAACATAATAGTAATTTGTATTTATAGAATAGTTAGTTATTTACTTTTATGTATAATTGATTTTGTTAAATTTAATGAAATGTCCTTATTAGAAGGTATATATAATTCATTATTAGTTAATGTAGTATATGGAATAATAATATTTATTATAGTTAGTTTAATCGCTAAAATATTTAATATAAAAAGAGTTGAATAATTCTTTTTTTTACTATATAATATATATAGAATAAAGAGGTGATAGATGTGCTATCAAATGTAGGTTTTATAATTGTTGCAGTAATCGCATCTGTAACTATTATAGTTTGTTCTATTGGAATTATAATAGCTAGTAGATTCCAAAATAAGCAAAAGAAAAAATTTACTGAAGTAAATTACTTAGTAAATAAAAATAGGGATTCTAGATTTTCTGTAAAAGAAGGTTTAACTAATGAAGAAATTAATAATATAGATAGTAATGTAAATGTAGATATTCTTATGAGTGAATTATATTCAACATATGTAGAGATGGAAAATAAAATAAAAAACTTTGATACAAACTTTGATGATATATTAACAGGATCTTTAAAAGAGTTTAATATAAATAGAATTGAGAATTTTAAAAGTAAGGGATTTACTGATATTACAGATGGTATAGATTTAATAAATTATACTATAACAGAGTATAGTAAAGAAAAGTTAATTTTTAGATTAACAATAAATTGTTTTTCTTATAAAACTGTTAATAATCAAATAGTTAGTGGTAGTAATTTAGAAAAAATACAAAAAATATTGTTATTAACTTATGAAAACGTTAATGGAAAATGGCTTATAAGTTCTTATGACAAAATATATGAAAGAAAACTGAGTGATTAATTTTACTCTTTTTTAATTTCTGTAAAAAATTGGATACAGAAAAACTATACAAATGTTCGCAAAAAGTATTGACAAACTATTTTTACTTTAGTATAATGTAATTGTGATTATAAAGGAGGACATAATAAATGGCAAAATCAGTTAGTACTGATAAGACATTAGATCAAGTTTTATCAGACATAGAAAAACAATTTGGAAAAGGAGCTGTGATGAAACTAGGTGAAAGAGACCACCAAAAAATAGATACAATACCAAGTGGTTCTATTTCACTAGATATAGCTTTAGGAATAGGGGGATATCCTAAAGGAAGAATTATAGAAATATTTGGACCTGAATCAAGTGGTAAAACTACATTTGCTCTTCATGCAATTGCTGAGGCACAAAAGAAAGGTGGTAGAGCTGCATTTATAGATGCAGAACATGCATTAGATCCAATATATGCTTCTAAATTAGGTGTTAATATAAACGAACTATTATTATCTCAACCAGATAACGGAGAACAAGCATTAGAAATCTGTGAAGCTTTAGTTAGAAGTGGAGCAATTAGTATAATTGTAGTAGACTCAGTTGCTGCTTTAGTACCACAAGCTGAAATTGAAGGTGAAATGGGAGATTCTCATGTAGGACTTCAAGCTAGATTAATGAGTCAAGCACTAAGAAAACTTTCTGGTATAGTTAATAAAACTAATACGGTAGTTATATTTATAAATCAATTAAGAGAAAAAGTGGGAGTAATGTTTGGAAATCCTGAAGTTACACCAGGTGGTAGAGCTCTTAAATTCTACTCATCAATAAGACTTGAAATTAGAAAAGGTGAACAAATTAAATTAGGTAGTGATGCTATCGGTAATAGAACTAATATTAAAGTAGTTAAGAATAAAATGGCGCCTCCATTTAAAGCTTGTTCAGTTGATATAGTTTATGGAGAAGGTGTTTCAATTACTGGAGAAATAGTAGACTTAGGTGTTGAAGCTGGAGTTCTTGATAAGAGTGGAGCTTGGTATTCATATAATGGAGACAAAGTAGGACAAGGTAAAGAAAATGTAAAAGAATGGTTAAAAAATAATCCTAAGATGAAAGAAGAAATAGAGAAAAAAGTAAGAGCATATTTTGATAAAAATGATGCATTAGAAATAGGTAATGGAAAATCAGAAGAATAGAAAAAGGAAAAACATTTTTCCTTTTTGTTTTCATCTTATAAAAAATATAGTATAATGAATATGGTGATAGTATGGCAAAAAGAAGAAGATTAAGTAAAAAGGGTAAGAAATTTTTTAGTTTATTAAGTATTATTTTTATAACTATAATTGCTATAATGATTTCTTCTAATTTAGGTGGAGAAAAAACATCTACTGATACTCCAAAAGATAAGAATAAAAAGAAAGAAGAACCAAAAGTAGAAGAAAAATTAAAAATACTTGATTTAGAGTCTAATACTAGACCATATGCAGTTATGATAAATAATATTAAAACAGTTTGGGGATATCAAAGTAGTATACAAGATGCTTATATGGTATATGAAATAATTGTTGAAGGTGGATATACTAGACTCATGGCTTTATTTAAAGATAAAAGTTTAGATAGATTAGGTTCTGTTAGATCATCTAGACATTACTTTTTAGATTACGCTTTAGAAAGTGATGCAATTTATGTACACTTTGGATGGAGTCCACAAGCTCAAAGTGATATGAAAAAACTAGGAGTAAATAATATTAACTTTATGAGTTATAATGGCTATACTAGAGATAAATCTTTAGGTCTTGCATCTGAACACACCGCTTTTACAACAACTCAAGATATAATGAAAGGTGCAGATTACTATGGATATAGTAAAACTACTGATGAAAAGCCATTATTAGATTATAGTGTTAAATCAGTGAGTTTATCTAATATGGAAGGAGTAATACCTGCTAATAAAGTATTTATAGAGTATTCTAATAGTAGATCTACTTCATTTGAGTATGATAGCGTTAATAAAGTTTATAATAGATTTCAAAATAATATAATTCATAAAGATTATATAACAGGCTTACAATATACAGCAAAAAATATAATTACATATCAAGTTGAAAATTACACTATAAGCGGTGATAACAAGGGAAGACAAACTTTAGAAAATATTGGAAGTGGTACTGGTTGGTATATAACAGAAGGTTATGCAGTTCCAATAACTTGGGAGAAATCTTCGAGAAGTAGTAAAACTGTTTATAAATATAACGATGGAACTAAAATAAAAGTAAATGATGGAAATACATATATACAAATACAACCAACTGGAAAAACTTTAACTATTGAATAAGCCTTTATTTCAAAGGCTTTTTTTAAAAGTTATAAAAAAAGGTAACAAAAACTATTATAATTTTTGTAAATTCATGATATAATGTAATAGTTACTGAGGTGAATTAAAGGTATGACTAAATATAATAAAGATGAAGAATACCTATTTATTATAGATAATATAATGGAAAATGAAGAGTTTAAAAAAATAGAAAATATTAAACATCATAATACAACTAGATTAGATCATTCTATGAAAGTTTCATATTATTCTTATAAAATTGCTAAAATTTTAAAACTTGATTATAAAGAAGTAGCACGTGGAGGACTTCTTCATGATTTCTATACTGATGAAATAAGTGAATGTAGTAAAATTAAAGATAAAATAAAATTATTTTCTACACAACACCCAAAAGATGCAGTAAATAATGCAACTACTTATTTTAACTTATCAGAAAAGGAAATAAATATAATAGAATCTCATATGTTTCCTGTAGATTACAGAGTGCCTAAATATGCAGAAAGTTGGATAGTTAGTTTAGTAGATAAGGTATTAAGTTTGGGAGAATTTTCTAAAAAGTTTAGTTATAAATTAAGTTATGTATTTAATTTATATTTACTATTTGTATTAAATATTATAAAATAGGCTTATGTTTATAAGCCTTAATTTGTATCCGTAGCTCAGTAGGATAGAGCGATTGCCTCCTAAGCAATAGGTCGTTGGTTCGATTCCAATCGGGTACACCATATATTAATATAAAATGTCAGTTTTACTGATGTTTTTTTGATTTATATGTATAAAAATAAATAAAACTGTGTTATCCTTTTTATGGTAAAATTAAATGAATAGAAAATATTTAAAAGTAATGTTTGGAAATATTTCAGGAGCAAATAATAATTTAAAATATAAAATAGATGAATTTTATTTAATATCTGATGAAGAAAAAGTACCACTTAAACTTTATGTTCCAAATAGAGTAGAAAATATAGAGATTAGTCATTATTCGAAAGAAAATGAATTAGTAGAAAAAACAGAATATAACAAAAAAGAAAAAATAGTATTAGAAACTCATACAGAAGATTACTATATATTAAATGTTAATTATCTGCACAACTCAAATAAAAATATTTGTTTTTGAAAAAGAATAGTTTTATATTCTTTTTCTTTATAGTATAATATAACTGTTGGGAGTAATATATGGAAAAGTATAAAGATATAGAAAAAAGCATAATAAAAAAATATAGAAAAGAAATATGGAGTAAGTTTGTTAAAGCAGTACAAGAATATGAACTTATAAAAGAAAATGATAATATTATGGTATGTATAAGTGGTGGTAAAGATTCATTTTTGCTTGCTAAATGTTTTCAAGAAATAGTTAAACATGGTAAGTTTAAGTTTAATGCTCATTATGTAGTAATGAATCCAGGTTATAAAAAAGAAAATCTAGAACTAATAAAAAAGAATGCATTAGAACTTAATATACCAATTGAAATCTTTGAAAGTGATATATTTGAAGTAGTAGATAAAGTATCTAGTGAAAGTCCTTGTTATTTGTGCGCTAGAATGAGAAGGGGATTCTTATATAATAAAGCTAAAGAATTAGGGTGTAATAAAATAGCTTTAGGGCACCATTTTGATGATGTAATTGAAACAACACTTCTTTCTATGTTTTATGGATCAGAAATTAAAACAATGATGCCCAAATTACACAGTACTAATTTTGAAGGTTTAGAACTTATAAGACCTTTATATTTAGTTAAAGAAGAAGATATAATTAGTTGGTCTAATCATAACGAATTAACATTCTTAAATTGTGCTTGTAAGTTTACAGAAAAAAATTCAAATGATTTTGAAAGTACTAGTAAAAGAAAAGAAATAAAACAACTAATAAAAAATTTAAAGAAAGTTAATAAAAATATAGACCACAATATATTTAAAAGTTTAGATAATATAAACTTAAACTGTGTACTTGGAACTACCAAAAATGGAGTTAAAAAAAGTTTTTTAGAAGATTATGATAAAGAATAATTATTTATTCTTTTTTTGTGTTATAATTTAAATAGTAGAGAGTGGTTATATGGATAATAATATGAGGAAAAAAGCTGCCAATAAGTATTTTAAAGCAGTACAAGAATTAAAAGAAGAAAAAAAACATAAATTTATTTATATTTTAACTATTATATTATTTATACTTATTGTTATAAAAATAACAGTAGGAGAAATAGTAATACCTTTAAATTCACTAATATTACCATATAAAGATAATAGATTATATGAAGTATTTTTAAATGATTCAACTATAGATGTAGAAGTAATAGATACAAAGAAAATCACTATAATACCTTATTTTCTTTCAATAGGTCAGTATTATCAAGGTGTTTATCAAGGTGCTATAGGGACATATGATGATATTGAAAATAGTGATACATATAAATTAAAAATAAACTCATATGATTGTTATTCAAAAGTTCCATCTTTAGAAGAAAATAAAAATATAAATTACAAAATCAGTTGTAATACAGAACAAAATTATATAAGAAAATTAACTAGTGATACAAAATATACTATGTATATAAAACATACTTATAAGGGTAAAGAAACTTATCTTTATGAAGGAACACTCATAGAAGATATAACTCCTTATATAATAAAAAAAGGAAGATATCTTATAGAAATAACAGGTAAATATAAAAATGTAGAAAGTAAAGTGTATGTTTCGTTTGATAAGAATAACTAAGTTTATTCTTTTTTTGATATGTGATATAATTGTGTAAGGTGAGTAATATGATATTTTTTAAATATTTATTTATATTTTGTACATTTTCAGTAGTAGGTTGGATTTTAGAAGTTGCTTATAGAAGTATAATAACAAAAAGATTTGTAAATCCAGGTTTTATGACTGGATGTGTAGTTCCACTATATGGATTTGGTGCGGTTATACTAAACTTAATTTGTAATTTATTTAATCCTATTACTTCAAATTATAAAATAATAATAATCTTTATATTATCGGTTTTTCTTTTAAGTGCATTAGAATATTTTACAGGTTATGTATTATTAAAACTTTTTAATTTAAAGTTATGGGATTACTCAGATAGAAAATTTAATATCAATGGATTTATATGTTTAGAGTTTTCCTTAATATGGGGATTTTTATCTTTAGTTTTTTACTTATTTATATATCCTTGGATAAATGGTTTTGCTTATAATTTTGTAACCACTAACATAGGAATATTTTCTTTGGGAATGTTTATGGGAACATTTTTAATAGATTTATGTGTTTCAATAAACTTATTAAATAAATTAACTGAGTATTCTAATCAAATAAAACAAACTATACATTTAGAAAAGATAAAACTAGAAGCACGTATGAATTTAAAAAAGAAAAAAACATGGAATGCGATATATCCATATATATCTACTAATAGATTTCTAAGAGACAAAATAAATAAAAGGTGATTTATGAAGTATGTATTAGATGGCATAGAATATGATGTTATCATTGAAAAAAAGAATAATAAAAACTTATATATAAGAGTAAAAGAAGATGGTAAGATATATGTTAGTTGTAATTATTTAACTACTAAAGGAATGATATTAAAAGTTTTAGATGAAAATACTACTTCTTTACAAAAAATGGTAAAACATGCTTTAAAACAAAAAGAAAAAAGTGATAACTTCTTTTATTTAGGTAATTCATATGATATAATTATTAATGAAGATATAAAGAAAGTAATAGTACAAGATGATAAAATATATACAAAAGATTTGAAAATGCTTGATAAGTGGAAAAAAGAAGAAATTATTAGGATATTTGATGATAGATTTGTTATAGTTTTTAATCAATTTAAAGAGAATATAAAATCTCCAATACTTAAGATAAGAGATATGAAAACTAGATGGGGAGTTTATAATAGAAAGAATCATACAATTACTTTAAATGCTAAATTGATAGAGTTTGATATTGAAAAAATAGATTATGTTATTATACATGAGTTAAGTCATATAATACATTTTAACCATTCAAAATCTTTTTGGAATCTAGTTAGTAAGTATTGTAAAGATTATAAAAAAATAAGAAAAGAGATGAAAGAATAATGAAACAATCTTTTAAAAAAATTAAATACATTTTATTAGTATTGCTTTTATTAATAGTTAATTTTGCTATTCCAACTAAAGAAGTCGCTGAAGCTAAAACTTTAAGAGATTTAAAAGAAGAATTAGCAGCTTATGAAAAAAATCTTGCTGCAGGAGAAGAACAAAAGAAATTAACAGAGCAAGAGATTGCTAATAAAAGAGCTAATATAGAAAACATAAATGTAGAAATTTCTAATATTTCAAAAGAAATAGTAAGCTTAAATGAAGAGATAGAACAACTAAATATAGAAATAGTAGAAAAAGAAAAAGAAATAAAAGAGATTATGAATTATTATCAATTATCTAGCAGTGAATCAGCTTATTTAGAATATGTATTTGAAGCAGCTGATTTTACAGATTTTATATATAGAATGGCTATAGCAGAACAGCTTTCTAAATATAATGATCAACTAGTTGAAGAGTTTCATGAAACAATAAAACAAAATGAACAAAAGAAAAAAGATTTAGATGCTAAAACAGTAACATTAAATGAAAAACAAAAACAATTGGAAGTTGAATTATCATCTTTGGGTTCACAATTAGGAGAAATAATGGATGAAAATGTAAGTATTGAAGATGATATTAAATCGGTTAAGAAAATGATTAATACATATGAAAATATTTATAAATGTGGTCTCGATGAAGATTTAAACACATGCGGCAGAGGAAAACTTCCACCAGATACAGCATTCTATAGACCAGTTAAATCAGGTAAAGTATCAGCTAATTATGGTATATATTATCCTTGGGGTAAACCACAACAACATTATGGAATGGATATATCAGGTACAGGGCATGGTGCAAATGTTTATTCTATGGCTAATGGTAGAGTTGCATACATAACTGAAAGATCTAGTTGTGGTGGTAATATGGTATACATTCATCATAATGTAAATGGAAATTTATATACAACAGCTTATTTCCACCTATCTCATATAAATGTTAGTGTTGGAGATACTGTTACGACTGAAACAGTAATTGGTGGAGTAGGTGGTAATTCATCTTATGAATGGTGGGATGATTGTTCTACAGGAACACATCTTCATATTCAATTTGGTTATGGAAATACTGCTGCTGGATTAGGTTTTTATACAAGATTTACTGCGAAACATTTTGATCCAAGAAATGTGCTAAACTTGCCAAGTGAAGGATCATGGTTCTACGATAGAACAACTAAATATTAATCGACAAATTAAATTAATCACTACTATTATAATGATAGTGGTGATTTTTTTATGAAAGTAAAATTATTTGATGAATCTCATGAATTAGATTTAGAAAGTAAAATAAATAAGTTTTTAAATGAAAAAGAAATAGACTTAATAGATATTAAATATCAAGTTGCTATCAATATATGTGGTGAAGAACAAATCTATTGTTTCAGTGCTATGATAATTTATAGATAATTTTGTTGAATAAAAAATATTATTTTTAAACATTATACTCATAGAATATTAAAGGAGGGATTATATGTATAATAGTTTTACAGAAGAAGCAAGAAAAATATTGATGAGAGCAAAAGAAGAAATGAAAAAGTTAAAACACCCTTATGTAGGTAGTGAGCACTTACTCCTATCTATTTTAAAAGATAACAATGAAATAAGTGAAAAATTAAAAGATTATGATTTAGATTATAAAAGATTCAAGAATGAATTAATAGATATAGTAGGAGTAGGTAGTAAAGAATCAGAGTGCTTTTTATATACTCCTTTGCTTAAAAGAATAATGGAGAATGCTGTTTATGATAGTAAAGAAAATAATAATGGTAATGTAACTATATCTCATCTTTTTTCTAGTATGCTAGAAGAAGGAGAAGGAATAGCTATTAGAATACTTATAGGTATGGATATTGATTTAGATGATTTATATCAAGAATTTGCTTATAAACTTCCTATAAAAAAAACAAAAAATAAAAAATTGCTTATAGATGAATTAGGTGTAGATTTAACTAAAAAAGCAAGTAATAATGAACTTGATCCAGTAGTTGGTAGAGATGAAGAAATAAATAGAGTAATAGAAATACTATCAAGAAGAAAGAAAAATAATCCTATACTTATTGGAGAAGCAGGAGTAGGTAAAACTGCTATTGTAGAAGAACTCTCTAGAATGATAAGTAATAATGAAGTACCTAATAGTTTAAAAAATAAAAGAATAATTAGTTTAGATATGGCAACTACAGTAGCTGGTACTAAATATAGAGGAGAATTTGAAGAAAGAGTAAATAAGATGCTAAAAGAATTAGAAGATAATGATGATATAATTCTTTTTATAGATGAAATACATACTTTAGTAGGAGCAGGAGGAGCAGAAGGTGCTATTGATGCTTCTAATATATTTAAACCCGCACTTGCTAGAAATAAAATGAGATGTATAGGCGCAACTACTACTAGTGAATATAAAAAATTTATTTCAAATGATAAAGCACTAGATAGAAGATTTCAAAAAGTAGAAGTATGTGTTCCAAGTAATAAAACAGTAAGAGAAATATTACTTAGATTAAGAGATACATATTCTAATTTTCACAAAACACTTATTAGTGATGAAATAATAGATTACATAATAGAACTATCAGATAAATATATAAAAAATAGATATCAACCAGATAAATCTATAGACATATTAGATGAAGTATCTGCTCATGTATCCTTAAAAGAAAATAAAAAATTAAAAAAATATAATAATCTTACAAAAGAATTAAATGAACTTATAAAAATAAAGAAAAGTTATTTAATAAAAAAAGATTATGATAATGCATCTATCTACAAAGAAAAAGAAAATAAATTAATGACAAAAATAAATAAACTAGAACTAGAACTTACTAAAGAAAAAACAAATATAGTAACTAAGGAAGATGTTATTAAAGTAGTAAGTAGAAAGAGTAATGTGCCAATATTTGAACTTAAAGAAATAGATAAAAAAGATATTTTAAACTTTGAAAAGAATTTAAAGAAAAAAATAATTGGTAATGAAAAAAATATAGATGAATTAATTAAAATATATAAAAAATTAAAACTAGGTTTTAAAGATGATAATATGTGTTATTCTATGCTTTTTGTAGGACCTAGTGGAGTAGGTAAAACTGAACTTGCTAAACTATTTTCAAATAAAATAAGTAATAGTGTTATTAGAATAGATATGAGTGAATATAGTGAATCTCATACAATAAGTAAGTTAATTGGTTCTCCTGCAGGATATGTAGGTTATGATGATAATAAAAATATATTAGAGAAAATAAAAGATAATCCTTTCTCAGTAATTATTGTAGATGAATTAGAAAAAGCACATCCAAATATAATAAATTTATTTTATCAAATACTCGATGAAGGTAAATTAAAAGATTCTAAAGGAGAAGATATTTACTTTAATAACTGTATGATTATAATGACATCTAATGTAGGATTTAATAATAATAGTATTGGTTTTAATAATAAAAATAAAGTTAGTAATGAACTAAAAGAAACACTTAGTATACCATTTATAAATAGAATAGATAATGTACTTACATTTGATTATTTAACTTATGATAATATAAAACAAATAGTAAATAATAAAATAAAAAAATTAAAAAATAAATATAAGAAAAAAGACATAAAATTAAAAATAAATAATACAGTAATAGAAGAAATAATAGAGAAATCTAACTATAAAGAATATGGCGCTAGAAAAATAGATAAAATAATTAAAAATGATTTAGAGATGATAATAATAAATTCTATACTTGACAATAAAGAAAATATAAATATTAAAACAATAAAAAAAGAAGTATTAAATTAATAAATTAGTAAACAATAAAAAAAGAAGAACTGAATAATATAAAGTTCAGTCCTTTACTATATATAATTTATAATATCTTAAATTACAATATAATTATTAAAATTATGACATTTATATAGACTGCATTGCCACTTTATTAAATCTCTAATTATATTAAAAATAAAGTCTTCTTTTTATTATTTATACTAAAAAGAAGACTGTTTTAATATAAAAATTATAAAGTAATTATGTTCAATTCTAATAAATTTAATAAAATATAAAAAATATGTAGAAATATTTTTTATATTGTGTTATACTTAACTAGGATAAGTAATAGCAAGTATAAATGAATTTCTATTAAAGGACTGAACTTTATACAAGAAAATTACTTATTAAATGTAATTCTGATAAGATAGAAAAGAGAGGTTGATATAATTATGAGAAAAAACGGATTTACATTGATAGAACTATTAGCTGTAATAGTAATATTAGCGATAATTGCACTTATAGCTACTCCAATAATATTAAATATTATTAACGATGCTAAAAGAGAAAGTCAAGAAAGGTCAGTGGAATTGTATGCGAACGCAGTAAAAAATGGTATAGCAGCATACCAATTAAGAGAAATGAAAGAAGTAGCTGCAGGAACATACACATCAGAAACATTACCATTTGATGTAGAATATGATGGAGAAGTAGAATGTACAAGAATTGATATATACGAAGATGGAGGAGTATATGTAGAAGGATGTACAGTAAATGATATAGAAGTAGACTATACATACGGAACAAAGCAAATTCCCAAACCAGTGTCATTTGCAGAAGAT
>CALVVM010000014.1 GCA_944363855.1 uncultured Bacilli bacterium | reverse complement strand
TTTAAAGGTATTTAATGGTATTCTATAAAAAAACATATTCCAAAAAGGGAGTGAAATATAAAATTATAGAAAATCATTGAAATATAAAGGTAAAATAAGTGGTAGTGTCAAAAACTCTGCACACTACCAACGAATTCAGAAAGTGGGAAGTTATGAAAAATAAAATTTATACACTAGCAATTATAATCTTTTCAGTAATATGCGGGATTGTTTCAAAAGATTATTTTTTAGGAACAATAATTTTGATATGTGGTTTACTAAACTCATACTATGCTAGTATTGGTAAAATTTACAATTATATATTTGGTGCACTATATTGCTTATTAAGTGGCTACGTATGCTATTTAAATGGATTATATGGAATAGCCATATTATCACTTGTTATATATTTTCCATCCCAAATACAAGGTTATTTAAGTTGGAAGAAAAACACTAATAATAATGAAGTAGAGGTTAGAGGATTTAATACAAAAAACTCTATTATAATCACAACATCTTGTATTGTTGGTAGTATTATTTTAGGTTTTCTATTAAGTAAGATTCCAGGACAACAATTAGCCTTTTTAGATGCTAGTAGCAACATCATAAATTTATGTGGAATTATACTTATGAATTTAAGATTTAAAGAGTGTTGGGCTGTATGGTTATTCAATAACTCAATAGACTTATCTATTTGGATTATAAACTTTGTTAAAGGTAGTCCTAACTCAACTATGATGTTATTAGTTTCTATTGGTTATTTACTTATAAATGTGTATGGTCTTATTAAATGGATTAAGATGGCTAAAAATAAGGAGGTTTAGAATATGAGAAATATAGAAGAAATTGCATGGGATTTGTGTTGTTTATATTATGAAAATAAGCCACCTATCAATAGTAGTGGTGAATTAGAATATTATTTAGCCGGCTCATTAGCAACTTTGCCTTTACTATGTGCAGAAAGAATACAGGATTTAATTTTAGATGAAAATGGTGTTGTAATTGATGCAAATGAACCGATAGAAATAGATGGCTCTGTTAAAACAATCTTACAAAGTTATAGAAGAAAAATAAATGATGCAGATTATGTATTTGTTAAATCAGAACCAAGCAAAATAGGTTTAGTAGATAAAATAAATACTGAAATAACTGATATGAGTGAATTATCTGATTTAGGAACTAATGTAATTCATATTAGTGACCCTAGAGAACAAAGTTGTAGTTATAATGTTTCAGTAATTGATTTTCAAGGTAAAAAGATAGTTATACCATCTCCAATAGATATTATTTCTTTTAAACTATCTCAATGTGTTGGAAGAAAGAAAGCCATTCAAAAAAGACAACATATGGAACAATCTAAAAAAAACGAAAGAATTATTAACAAACATAACGAAGCATATCTTAAACAAATAAGAGATTTTATTCCTTTGGCAATGGGTGTAAGTAAATTATATTCTTTAGATAATATAGTTGCTCGTATGAAAGAAATAATGGAAAGCGAAAATAACTTTGACCATCAGATTATTGAAGAAATTAAAACTGATTTATCTCAGTATCCGGAAATTACTGAATTATTCGATGGACTTAATAAAGCAAAAGTTATATAGGTGAGAGTTTATGAGAATATTAAAAGTTTGGACTAAGTTTGAGAAATCATTATTATTTACAAGTGTTATATTGGTTGGATTAGTTGGAATTATATTTAAGGCAGAAATACTAACAACTATTTGTTCTATTGTTGGAATTATAACCGCTTTACTTTTAGCAAAAGGAAAAAATCTAGGCCAAATATTTGGCTTGTTAATAGTTGCTTTGTATAGTATTGTTTCTTTTAAAAATAAGTATTATGGCGAAGTTATAATATACTTATGTATTATGCTACCTATGTATATTATTGGTATTATATCTTGGTTAAAGCATCAAAACAAAGAAACAAATTCAGTTGAAGTTAATACTATTAAAACAAAGGAATGGATTATTGTATCTATCGCAAGCATAGTTGCTTTTATGGGTATTTATCTCTTATTAAAAGCATTTAATACTAGTCAGTTGTTTATTTCTTCATTATCGGTTATAGATAGTTTATTTGCTATTTATTTAGGTATTAGAAGAAGTAAATATAGTTTTTATTTTTACGTAGTAAATGATTTAATACTAATAGCATTATGGGGAATACCTGTTGTTAGTGGTAGTTTAATATTATTACCTATGGTATTTAATCCTATAATCAATTTAATCAATGATATTTATGGAATATATAATTGGAAAAAATTAGAAAAAATACAAGGAGGCAAACAATGAATAAAAACAATATTTTCCCACTTGCAATAGGAACTTATGGTTTGGGTGCTAGTAGAAGTGAATCTTGGGAAGAAAATAATAATGAACTAGTGATAGATGAAGAAGAAATGAAAGCACTTATTTACTCTTATGAACAAGGGCAAAATTTTATAGAAACAAGTTATATTTATGCTGGTGGTCAAACTATGAAATTTATTTCTGAATTTTTGAAAAGAGTTGATAGAAATAAATTGTTTATAACTGTTAAAATTGAGAACTTTATAGAAAAAGTTGCAGATATAGAAGAACAATTAGACAAGTATTTAAATATACTAGGAATAGATTATGCGGATAGCGTATTACTTCATACACCTAAAGCAAGTAAGATACCTCTAGAAGAAAGTTATAGAGAGTTAAAAAGATTAGTTAGTATTGGTAAAAGTAAAAACGTAAGTGCTAGTAATCTTAGTATAAATCAATTAAAAATGATAGTTGAAGAATTAGGAATCGAACTATTTAGTTTTGAGGGATTATATAATTTAGAGTGTAAGCAAAATGAAGATGTTGGTATTTTAGATTATTGTAAAAAACACAATATATTATTTATAAACTATCAACCTTTTAGAAGAAATAGAACAGCTAACCATAATTACCCTTTATTAGTAGAACTTGCTAGCAAATATAATAAGACACAAAACCAAATTTTGTTAAATTATTATGTTAAAGAAAAAAATATTATACCTATAACAAAGGCAAATAAAATAGAACACATAAAATTAAATTTAGAGGCATTAAACTTTGAAATGGAACAACAAGACTATCAAAGATTAAATGATTTTAGATGTGAAGAGTTTGATAAATTAGAAGTTGATTGGGAAGATGTTGGTGGAATACCAATTTATAAATTTGCTAATCAAGTTGAGTAGGGAGGAAAATAAATGAATAATATTACATCATTAGAAAAACGAGAAAGTGTAAAAAAAGATTATGACATTATTGCAGATGAATATTCAGAAGAATTTGGTAGATTATACGAAGATATAGAGGTTGTTAACGAGTTTATGGCTAAGTTAAAGCCTAATTCAAAAATACTAGATTTAGGTGGAGGGACAGGAAAATTAACAGACTTATTTATTCAAAAAGGACACCAAGCAATTTGCTATGACTTTTCAAAAGAAATGATGAGAAAATCACAAGAATATTACCCTAATTTACCTTATATCTTAGATGATATGCTAAATATGGAACAACACTTTGAAAGTAATACCTTTGATGGCATAATCGCCTTTTATTCATTATTTCACATACCTAGAGAAGATTTAAATGGTGTCTTTGCTAGTATAAACAATTTATTAAAAGATGATGGTATATTCTGCTTTGTAGTTCAATTAGGAAATGGCGAGCAATTTATTGATGAGCCTTATTTGAAAGAACAAGGAAAAGGTGTTTTATATTTTAATTTCTTTACTAAAGATTTAATAAAACAAATGCTTACTAATAATAGTTTTGAAACTTTGTTTGAAACTGAAAAAACAGAGGTTGGCGAAAATGAACTTGGTGAAGATGGGAATAACAAAGTATTCGTAATCGCTAGAAAGAAAACTAAATAAGAGGTGTTTTAAAAAATGGAAGAAAAAACTATGCCATCTCTTGAGATGGTTAATTCAAATATGGATAAAGACAACAAAAAGTATTCATTTGATGTTGAAAGTATTGATAGACAAATACCTGTTCCTCAATTAACAAAATTAGGCAACCAAGTATTTCTATATCGCAAAAAAATAAACATTAGAACAAATCCAATGCCTTATGTTATTAAATCAGTTTATTATTTGGTTGATACTAGTGGCAATATTCTTGGAAAAGTTCCTGTTTATAATAATGGTCATAGTGATAGATTAGAAATTGATTATCATATAAAGCCAGAATATCAAGGACAAGGTTTGGGAACTATAGCCTTATCAACTGTTGTAGATGATATATTTTCTGATAGAGAGTTTGATAATATACCATTTAGGAAAAATATGCTTGAAGAAGAAACAACCACAAGCGTTGGAAGTGTATATTTATCTATAAGTGATGACAATATTGCTAGTCAAATTGTTGCCACAAGAAATGGTTTTGTAAAAACAGAGGATGGAACTTTTGTTATGACACAAGAGGACTATAATAAATCACGAGGAATAGATACTCGAAAAAAATAAAAAGTGCTAGAACAAAAATTAGTATCTTAGCACTTTACTATTTACAACATTCCATAATTAAAGGTTCGTCAAAGATAATTATTAAGTTATAATTATCTTTTTAATATTTTTCAACAATTATTATTTTTAATTTGAAATATACTATTTTAAAGTCCTAATGATAAAATAATAATTAATTTATCAATATGGACTTTTTCTTGTTTTATCCCTGTACCAATAGTAATATTGGTATTTATTTTGTAATCAAAATTTATTATATCTAATGTTTTAAAATAATACGGTATATGTGTTCCATAAGAGTTAGCACAGATGACCAAAGAGATAATGGATATTCTATTGATTCACAACTTAGAATGATTAAAGAATATTGTGAAAAGAATGATTATAGTATAGTTGATGTTTATAATGATGCAGGTCATTCAGGCAAAGATTTAATGAGACCAGAAATGCAAAGATTACTTACTGATATAAAATCTAAAAAGATTGATAAATTAATTGCTATTAAAGTAGATAGACTTACAAGAAATAATTAT
>CALVVM010000013.1 GCA_944363855.1 uncultured Bacilli bacterium | reverse complement strand
ATAGTTTTTCTTTATTACAATTACTAAAAAGATAATCATCATTTGTTAAATGATAATCTTTTATATAAATTGATAATATTTTTGCAGTATCATCTGAAATAGGAATCTCTCTTCTTTTATCACCTTTACCATGTTGAACAATAATAGTTTTAGTATTGCTAAAATTTAAATCATGAATTTTTAAAGATAATAACTCATCGATTCTAAGACCAGCGTCATAAAGTAACGTTAATATAGCAAGTTTTCTTCTTCCTTTTTTTAATTTAGAATTAGGCTGTTTTAATAATAATTTAATTTCTTCTTCTGATAATATTGATGGCTTTCTATTGATTTCTTTTTTTCTAGGAATTTTTAATATATTTACTAATTCTTGGTTATCGATTTCATATAGTAAAACAAAGCTTACAAAAGATTTTATTGATATTAATCTTAAATTTCTACTTGAAATCATATTGTTACGTTTGTTCTCAAGCCAGTATAAAAAGTCTAACACAAAATCTTTATTAAATTTATCAAAATCAAAATTTTGAATTTTAAAAGAACAAGTTTCATTTATAAATTTAAATAACAATTTAAAAGTATATTTGTAATTTTCAATAGTTTTATCCGAAGCATTTATTTCATCTATTAAATGAATATTAAAAAATTTTCTTATATAAGTGAAAATATCATTCTTCATAGAATTCTTCCTCCGATAAATTAGGAACCAATGTATTGTGTTTATAATTATCTTTAGAAAAAATAACTTCTTTTGGTTTAAAATAATATAGAGTATCTTTAAATGTTGTATGACCAACATATTTAGATAATATTGGTAAATAGACATTTAGATTTTTATTTTCATTTACTAATTTTTGAATTGATTTAACAATAAAAGTATAGCGAAAGTCATGAATTCTAGGTCCTTCATGTTTATTTTTATAAGCGACATTAATATTATCTAACCCATTTCTAAATATTTTTGAAAGACAAGAATTAGAAACTCTTTTTCGCACTTGAGCATTTCTGTGAATATTACAAAAGAAGTAATCATTTTCATCTTTATAAGGAATTAAATCATTATATTCTTTTAATTTTTTAGATAATGAATTATCAATAGGAAGTTCTCTCTGTATATCGTTTTTACCATGATTAATAAAAATTAAATTATCTTCAAAATCAATATCCGATATTTTTAAATCTAAAATTTCAGATTTTCTAGCGCCAGTAAATATTAATAGTTCAAAAATAAGAGTGAATGTTTCTTTACGATAATTAAACCCCCGACATTTTTCTATAGTAGAAAGATAATTGATAAATTTTACAATTTCACTATCAGAAAAAATATAAGGAATATGGTTAATATTGTTTTTGTAAAACTTTTTTGGGATGATATAATTTCCAGTTGTATAATTATTCATATTTTTAGCAAGTTCTCTAATTACAGAAACTTTATGACTTTTTGTTTCACAACCATCCATAATCCAATCATTAATTATTTCAAAGGTTAGTAGGTTATTTTTTATATTATTATTTAAACACCATAAATCAAAAGATTTTAAAACAGATGAGTATTCAGATAATGTAGTTGAAGATAGTATAGCTTCTTTTATCTTAAAAAAATTAATAATGTCATCTTTAAATATAGATTTATACTCATAATTAATTTTACTCATTTTGTTCACCGCCAAAATCTTTGATGCTTAATGTAAATTCAGATAATCTTTTTATATCTGTTTTTATATAAGCATTTAGAGAATCAACATTGTAATGACCTGATATTTCTGTTATAGTAGTAAGCGAGGTTTCATTATCATTAAAAAGATAATTAAGTGTGGTATGTCTTAATGAATGAATACCTCTTTTTTGATTATTTTTTAATTGTATTTTATTTGAATATTTTTTTAATATAGTCGATAATGTAGAAGTGCTTGTAATTGGTCTCACTATAGATTGACATGATAAAAATAAATGTTGATACTTTGTATTGATTGGTCTTGCATTATTTATATAATCAAGTAATGCCTTTTTAGTTTTGTCCATTAACGGAATAGTAACTTCCTGCTTTGTTTTTTTCTGGATTATAGTAATAATATTGTTTTTAAAATCGATGTTATTTAATTTCAAATTAATTATATCACAACCTCTTAATGCAGTAGTTATAGCTAGTATAATAATTGCATAATCTCTTTTTCCTTTATTAGTAGTTCTATTAATAGAATTTATTACTTGATTTAATTCATTAAAATTCCACACTGATGGTAATTTTGAGTTTTTTGCTTTTTTAATATTAGGTAATTGATTTTCGAGTTTTTTATCGATAATATTATTTTCAAACAAATAACATAAAAACTTTTTTAATATAAATATATAGTTTTTTAAAGTGATTTGATTTATTGATTTAAACGATGATAAATATTCATTAATCTTTAAAATATCTAATTTTTGAATCATCATTTCACTGTTTTCTAGGTGTTTTAAGAATCTAGAAATAAAATATCTTGTATTTTTTATATTTTCATTAGATAATCCTATTTTCTGGTTATATTCTATATATTTATCTAATAAGAGTTGATTGTTATTAGATAGCGAAATGGTTGTATAGTAGTACCGCTTTTTTGGTTCTCGTTGCTTAAAAACATCATCTAATATTTTTGTGGCTCGACATTTAATGGTTTGATTATGTTTAATGTGGCCTTGAATAATATCAATATCCCATTTTTCCTTTAAAAATAATACAGATATTTCATAAGAATAATATATAGCATTTTTAGTTTTATAAAATTCTATTAAACCATTATAATATTGTTCATACATCTTATATGTACAATCATTACACCCAATTTTTTTCACCTCCTTCAAAGATTTTTCAATTAATGTTATAATTGATTCTTCTTTCATATTCATTCCTCCTTCTACTTATGGAAAGAAAAAAACATAAGTAGAAATTAGTATATAGTAATGTGAACTTTTTTCAAGACTAATTTAAAAAAATACTAGGTAATATAATACTTCTAGTATTTTTAGTTCACATTTCATATAAGTTCACTTTATCGCCATA
>CALVVM010000012.1 GCA_944363855.1 uncultured Bacilli bacterium | reverse complement strand
TGCAAAAATTTAATATAAATAATGATAAAAACTAGTAAAATAACTAGTTTGAATGAAAAATAAAAAAATTTTATAAAGTTTTGTATAGAAAATACTTGACTTTATTATGAGAGGAGAAAAAGGAGCTAAAATAAAAAATTTATCTTTAGGACAATTAAAAGGTATAACTAGACATTATGAAAGACAAGCTACTCGTAGTAAAAAGAATATTGAAAATGAGCATTATAAGATTATAGAGGCATTAAAAAGTTCTAAGAAAAAAGCATTTTCAGATTCAATCGTAATAAATGGTGAAGTTTATCATGTTCTACTAAAATATTTAGATTTATATACTAAAGATATACAAAACCAAGTAGTATATCAAAACTTTTTTAATGATTTAGATAACTACATTTTTAACTATAAAGCACTAGAAAAAGAATATGGACATTTTCAAAAAGTAATAGATAATTTAGAAGAAGAATGTGAAAAACTAGAACAAGAAAATAATAACTTCATAGATTTTATTAAAAATTTACTACAAATGGTTAAAAAGTTTTTTAGAACAATATTATTATCTAAAGATGAAATTAAAAAGGAAGAAACTATAAATATTTTAAAACATTGTTATAAAAATAACTTATATAATTCTAGAGATTTAATAAAAATATCTAATGGCACAGATAAAGAAATAGAAATAAATAATTTTATAGATAAAGAATCCTTAGAAAAAGACTACGACTTGTTTTACTTGGTCGTAGTCTTACTTATACTAAATTTCTGTTAATTTAGAAAACACACTTTCATATTGACATAATCAATAATCGTGTGTAAAAGGACTTGTCCTTTTAAATTCTAAAACCATATATTTATCTATGAATACCGTTTGTATTTGTTTCAACAGGTTCATCATAATAACCAAATGCAGTATTAACATCGTGAGTTAATTTTGAAGCTTCAGCTAGAGATATTTCACCACTTTGCACTTTTGATTTAATATTTGCTAACATTTGATTTTTTTCTTGTTCTAGTTGTTCAGTCAATTTTGGTTCAGCAACTAAATGTGATTCACTAGCATTAGAATATAAAACACCTCCAACAATATTCATATTAGTAGGTCTTTCTCCTAAATGATGGTGAATACTAATATCTGCTATTTTTTTATCATTTTCTTTTTGATCGTACAAACTTAATGAAGATTCTAAACTTTCAACTTGTTTTTTTAAAGTTTCTAATCTTTCATATCCTTTTTCCATTGCTTGCTGAATTAATTCATTACTGAGAAAAGTTTCTCCATTTTTCCACTTCTCAACAAAATCTTCTATTTTTGACTCTAATTCAACTCTTTCATTTAATGCTTCCAAATACTCTTTGTATATTTCATTTCTATTCATATAAGTCCTCCTCATATAACATATTATAGCATATTTTTTTATAAATTTGTTAAAAATGCAATAAATGATATTAAATATATGATATACTAGATGTAATTGATTTTAGGAGATGATAAATTTGAAAACATATATTGTACTAGACGAATCAGGAGCAATGCATTTAAAAAATGAAAGATATTTTGTCATTGCTGGTTTTATCACTAGAGAATTACATAAAGTAACATCATCTCATAAAAGAGTCGAAGAAATAGTAAAACAAAGAAAAAATATACCTATTACCGAAAAAATAGAATTAAAATCATCTCATATAAATGATAGCCAACAAGCATTATTCCTTAATGAATTATATTCTTTATCAGATGTAGTCCCAATAGCAATAGTTGTTGATAAAGAAAATTTAAAAAAATTTGGAGCTTCCGAAAATATTGCTTATAACTTTTTTGTTAAAACATTATTAAAGTATTTATTTAAGTGTAATATCCCTATATTACAAACTAATCAAATTGAATTACGAGTTGATAATAGAAATACTTCTGTAAAAACTTTAAAAGATTTAGAGACATTTTTACAATGGGAATTTGAATTAATGGATTTAGAGGTTGAAGTTAAATATTTAGATTCAAAAGATAATAGAGATGTTCAAATGGCTGATTATGTTGCAAATTTAGTTTGGAAAAAACATAATAAACCAAATGAGGATTTATCGAGAAGAGTTCCCCAATATTATAGAACTTATATTTCAAAATTTCCTTTTAAATTATTTGGACATAACCCAAGCATAAAACAATTGGAAGAAGAAAAAACAAAAAATTTAGAAGAATTAGTTGTAAATTCATAAAAAGATGATATAATATTATTAGAAGACCTTTAAGGTGTATCGAACCAAGCACTATATGTGCGAATGTTCTAATCGTATGTTAAGTACGGGATCCCTTAGGCAGAAAAGTAATCCGAAAGGGTTACTTTTTCTTTTAAATTATGCTATACTTATATCAGTTAATAGTTATTACTAACTATTTCTTTTGCCCAAAAGTTGTTGTACTTCTACCTTTAGGACACCATTTGAAAACAACTTACGGACCAATAGGTTTCGTAAGTTTTTCTTTTATGTTCTCTTTTCTAGAAAGGAGGACATTTTTTATGCTTAAATTTAAAGTTATAGAAGAATTAAAACCCAATACTGAAATACTTAAACTCTTAGAAAATTACACTTACACGATTAAAAAAGGAAAAATTAAACATTTAACTAACACCAATCTAAAATTTATAAAACCTACTGAATACGTAATCAAATCCCCTACTACTCTTACTATCCATGAATACAAAGTAAATGAAATTAGTAATAAACCTTTTTATATTAAAGAACTTAATCAAAAATATAACCTTAATGAAATTAAAGAAATATTAGTAAAAATTAAGAATTAGACTACACTTTATAACTTTAATTGAGGAATATAATGAGGAAATAAATTGTAAAAACGTGTATTTTTGCAATTTAAGGGTTGTTAAAATTACTTTAAAGTGCCAAACAAGTGAAAGATAAATTTTTTGTTAATTTATACCCTAAAAAAATGGATTTAAATTGCTAAACATATGAAAAGATAAAAAAATTTAAAATCTAGTCTGCAATTTAGCGTTTAAGTGAGGAATATAGTGAGGAGATGATTTTATGAGTAAAAGAACTGCAATATATGTGAGAGTAAGTACGGACGATCAAAGAGATAATGGATATTCTATTGATTCTCAAATTCGTATGATTAAAGAATATTGTTGTAAAAATGAATATCTAATTGTAGATGTCTATAATGATGCAGGACATTCAGGTAAAGATTTAATGAGACCACAAATGCAAAGATTATTAAAAGATATTAAATCTAAAAAAATTGATAAGTTAGTAGCTATTAAAGTTGATAGACTTACAAGAAATAACTATGATGGATTTTGGCTACTTAACTATTGTGAACAGCACGATGTAAAAATAGAATTAATATTAGAACCTTATGATGTAGGAACTGCTAACGGAGAAATGATATTTGGTATGAATTTAGTATTTGGTCAAAGAGAAAGAAAAGAAATAGGAGCTAGAACTAAAAGAGCTATGGAAGAAATGGCTTTAGAAAAAGTACACCCAAATAAGGCTCCTTATGGCTATATTAGAGCCAAAGATACTGGACACCTACTTGTTAATCATATTGAAGCAGAAGTCGTTAAAGAGGTGTTTAAACTATATTCTAAAGGTAATTCTACAAGGACTATTGCTAAAATGTTAAAAGATAATAATGCTTATTTAGTTAGTGGTAAATGGACAAGTGATAGAGTTCATAAAATATTAAATAATTCTATTTATATTGGTATTTTTGAATATGATAAATATAAAAGAAAAGAAGAAGATATATTAAAAATTGAAGATTATTGTGAACCTATAATAGATATGAATTTATGGAATATAACTAGAGTTAATTTAGAAAAAAATAAAAACCCTAACTATGGTAAGCATATTCATTTATTTACATCTATAATTAAATGTCCTGAATGTGGTAAAACATTATCATCTACTAATTCATTTAAATATTGTGGTACGCCTAGAGAAAAAGTTTATTATCACTTAACTTGTAAAAATCCTAATTGTAAATCTAAAGGAATTCATTATAGTGCGGATAAGATAGAAAATAAATTAATGAGAGTTTTAGATGAATTAACTAGATATATGTATGATATGGATAATGAAATAATAACTTGTAATTCTACTAAATCTAAAGATATTAAGGATATAGAAAAAGCTATTGATAAATTAAAAGCACAAGAAAAAAGATTAGTAGATTTATATTTAACATCTAATCTAAATGTAGAAGCAATTAATCATAAAAATGAAATGATAAAAAAAGAAATAGATAAATTAATTAAAAAGAAAGATAGTTTAGATCCAAATAAAGAAAGTACGGAATATGCTTTAGAATTGGTAAGTAAATTGGAATATCAAAAAGAAAATGACTTATATTTATTTAATGAATTAGGATTCTCATTTATGTGGAATAGTTTAAATAGGAAAACTAAAAAAGAATTAATTAATAAATTAATAGCTAACATAGAAATATCAAGAAATGAAAACTATGATATAGAAATTAATAATATAAGATTTACTGATGAATTTATATCTAAAAACAATAAAGAATATTTAGAATATCTAAATGATATTTTAGAGAATAATGAAATCGGTATTAAATATAAAGAACAAATTAATAGTAAAGATTTAATAAAATTAGAAAAAAACTACTATATATACTCTACTCAAAAAATGGAAAACAAAGAATATACACAAATGGATTTAGATAAAATGTATGAACTATTTGATGAACACTTTTATTATGATGGAATTATAGGATGCCCATTAAATCTAGACGGTAGTATTGTAGATTACTTACTACTAATACCTAAAACAAATGTGATTTATGAATGAAAGGAATGATAAAATGAGAAAAGATGAATTTAAAATGAATATATTTTTTGATGAAAATGGTCCAACTTTTGAAGAATTAGTTATGGAAGCATTTGAAGAAAAATTAAATGAAATAATAGAAAAATATAACGATAAAAATTATTCCTCGTTATCAAATATAGATGAAAATAATACTGAAAAAGTAGAAAATTAATACTAATTTTCTATCTAGTCGTGTACTAGCAAGCACTGAATTTGTACTCCCACAAATTCTATATGTAGGGATAATCCCTAAAACCCTTAAAATAAAAAAGAAATCGTATAAGATAGTCGAGAAGAACTCGAATGCTAACGATTTCTTTTTTTATATTCTATTTATATAATTCAATTTGTTCTTTGAAATATTGATTTAAATTTTTATCCACACAATATACATAACAACCTTTTATTCCACGTGTTAGCAATACTCTATATGTGTTTTTTATTATCACATCTGAAATTTGATTTGCTCTTTCTTTATCTTCTTTATATATTTTTTTAATGCCTTTAAAAGAAGGATCTGAAGATGCATGATTTTGAAAATTCGTACAAATTTTTCCATCCTCGTAATACAAATCTTTTCCTATAATTACTCCTACATAATCAAATTCTAATCCTTGTACTGAATGAACACAACCTGCTTCATTTATTGAATTATCTATTGCAAAAGTTTGTTTTGCTCCTAAATTCCAACTTATACCATAATCATCTATCTTTATGTCATGATAATCTGTATTATTAATTTCATTTTTATCCCAATTCCAACAATAACCTGCTATAATTCTTGAATTAAAATTAATATTTTTATTTTTTATAATTTTTTCAAGTTCTTGAGGATTTTTACATATATTTATATCATAATTTATTTTTCCTTTATAATTATCTTTAAGACCTAATAAATAATCTACAAATTTTAAGTAATTATCAGAACCATTACATCTAAATTGAGATTCTAAATAAAATTCAATTACATTAGCATTTAAATTATTAGCCCATTTTTTTATTTCTTTTTTAGTACCAATATCATTTAAATGAACTTTTTGATTTTCATCTATAAAAAATATAGAACAATTTGATGAATTAATTATTTCTTTTATTTGGTTTTCCCCATAATTATTAAATAACCCAGATTTTTCTGTTAGGCAATGCGCTTCATCAACTATCAAAACATCAAAAATATCTTTTTCTATTTCAGTATATGCGCTAGATGTTTTAAACAAATTATCTATACTTGTTTTATTTAATGTACCTTTTAATTTCGCTGAATATATAACTCTAGGCGCTGTATTTCTAGAAACATATTGGCATAATTTACCCTGTTTTGTTAAATTTGCAAGTAAATTTATCGCAATTACAGATTTTCCAGTGCCTGGACCACCTTCTACTATAATAACATTCTTTATATCTTTTTTAATTGTTGAGAATATTTGATCATATATTATCATTTGGTTGTCTATTAATTTAAATTCTTTATTTCCTTTTAAAAGTTTATCTATGTTATTTTGTAAACTTTTTGAAGGAATTAATTGACTATTATCAATTTCTTGTATTATAGCTTGATTATCTCCAAAACAAAATTTTTCCTTTATAAACGTAATTAGTTTATTCTCTTCATTTTAAAAAAATAATGGTACACTATTAATTAAATCACTAAATTTATCATCTAATAATGGATCTTTTTTATCCAGTATATAATTATGTAAAACTGAGCAAGACTCTAAAATAATACCATTTTCTTGAATACATTTATTAAAGTCTGCTAACAATGTCATATATGACCAAGCTTGATACGAAGGATGAACTACTTTTTTTAATCCATTTCCAACGAATGTTTCAATTAATATTTCACTATCATGAATCCTATTTACTTTTGACCATTGCTTTAATTCAAATATAAGTGCTCTTTTTGTATGATTAGAATCATATCCAAAAAGCATAAAATCAATTCTACTTGACGTCATAGGAAGATTGTATTCTAATGCTACGCTACAATCCTTTGGAATGTTTGACATAATTAAAACATCCGCCATATATTTTAATGAATTTTCCCATGATAGCTTTTCTGAATTGGTTGTTCCTTTATACAGTTCATTTTTTTTACTATTCATTAAAATTTGAATAATTTTATTATTATACACATCATCAATAAAATTTGTAATATTTGAACTGTATAAAATCATATTACTTTCTCCTTAATTTCTTCTCAAGATTCTCACAATTATAAGTTAAATATTCTCCGGTTATAAATGATGCAGAATCAAATCTTTTTAAAATTTCATTAGAAAATTCTGTAGGCCAACTCTGATTAGAATAACCCATAATTTTTTGATAAGTTCCAATACTTTGTAAGTATTTCAAAAACATTTCGTATGAATTAAATGACATCATAAATCTATCTCTACTTGATTTTAATGGATATAATCCAGCTGAACTTACTATGTCATCCATTTCTTCAATACTAAATCTTCCAATTGACTTATCATCATTAAATACTTCTGATAAATATTTTTTTCCTGGCACAGAAAATAATATCTTTCCATTTTCTGTAAGCATTTCTTTTGCTTTTTTTAATGCAGCAATTGGATTATCCATATGATGTAATACATAACTAAATATAATTATATCATAATAGTCTTTAAAGTCATATTCCATAAAATCGCTATTAACCAAAGTTATATTGTTTTTTCCACTAAAGTTTCTAGTTTGAGCAACACTTATCATATCACTACTAATATCTAATCCGGTTAGATTACAGCCTAAATATTTATTATCTAATTTTTGTAATATTTTACCTGTCCCACATCCAATATCTGCAATTTTTATATCATTTCTAGCATTTAAAAGTACTTCTTCAGTAATAGGATTTTTAATACCATAATATGTAACATACTCCGCTTTTTCATCCCATTTTTTTGCAACTTCATTGTTGAATACTTTTTCTACACCTTTTTCTTCAACACTTACATTTAAACCATTAATCAAGTTTTCAATTAAATAAATATTATCTTTAACTAAAAAATCACAGTTGCCACCTTTTTGAAAATGCCCAATACATAATTTTATATTTTCATATGCTTGCTCTATGTTATCATTAACTATAATATAATCAAAATTTTTTGCAACTTCTAAATTCTGAATATCATTTTGTATTCTTTCCTTTGAGCGATCTTTTCTTCTGTTAATCAAAGTTTCTGCAGTTGGTGGAATTATTAATATCGTACAAGTATCTGAATTTTTCTGTTTCATTTGAATTGCTCTATCTGGTGTTATTTGAAATATTACATTTTTCATTGTTTGTATGTTATCCATATCCTCTTCTAAACTGCCATAATAGTTAGCACCATATTCTTTTACATTAAACATTTCTCCAGCGTTTACTTTTTGAATAAATGTTTCTTTGTCATAAAAATAATAATCAAAGCCGTCCTTTTCTCCTTCTCGTGGTTTTCTTGTAGTACAAGTTGTAAATTTTTTAAAATTATTATCTTTTAGAAACATTTGAGTTAATGTTCCTTTTCCAGCGCCACTTGGACCACTAAAAACTATATTCATAAATACATTTCCCCCTTAAATTGTTTAGTATTATATCACAACTTCCATTTTTTTCCAAATTAAAACAACTAACTTATTAGTTGTCCTTTAAATCTATTTTAATTTCTTCAATTATGTGACCTATATTACCTTCTCCTGCATACTTATTCATATCAAAAAAATTATCATTAATGCTTACCCATTCAAGCTTGTTAACTTCTTCTATTAATTCTACTTCGTTATTTAAAATACCATAATAAACTTCTAATTCTTTATTCCATTTAACATAAGCAAGATTCATAAAATGAATTAATTCAACATCTTCTTTTCTAATATTTGTTTCTTCTTCTAATTCCCTATAAGCTTCATTTAATCCATCATTTTCTTTTTCAATTTTTCCACCAACTAAATTATACATCCTCATATATGGTTCTTTCGTTCTTTTACACATTAATGTTCTTTCTAATTTTTTGTCAAATATTACAATAACATTCATTTTTTTCATATTTTACTCCTCTCAATTTTAATATAGTAAAAATTAATTTGTATTATTCTTTTCTCTTTCTTCTTGTTCTTTTTGTTTTGCTAAATCTTCAGCTAATTTTTTATTTAACATTTCTATATCTTCGTCTGTTATAGGTATTACTCTATGAATATGTGGATCCTCTTCAGGTGTTTTTTCTTCTTCTATTTCTATATTACCATTTAAACATTTATCTAATACTCTTTTTAACTCTTCTTTGTTTATTGGTTTAGATAAATAATCATTAAATCCTACTTCTATGTATTTA
Source organism: uncultured Bacilli bacterium (assembly GCA_944363855.1). Classification (GTDB taxonomy): domain Bacteria; phylum Bacillota_I; class Bacilli_A; order RF39; family UBA660; genus UMGS1613. The sequence goes on along the minus strand of CALVVM010000012.1, from coordinate 1,924 downwards.
GTAGATTTACCCTCCATAGCATCAGCTGTAAGTGCAACTATAGGAGTATTAAAGTTATCTATTTGTTTTAATTTCTTTAATGTTTCTACTCCACTCATTTTAGGCATCATTATATCCATAAATATAATATCATAGTGTTCATTATTTTCTATTTTTTCTATAGCACTAAATCCACTATCTGCACTATGTATATTAAGTTCAAATTCAGATAATACTTTACTAGCAACTTTAATATTTAATTTATTATCATCTACTACTAATACCCTTTTATCTCTATAACTTACTCTCTCATCTTTAACTACTTTTGTTTTTTCTTCACCTTTAGAATATTTTTGTTCTAAGAATATCGTAAATTTAGAACCTTCGCCATATGTTGAATGTACTAATATTTTCCCACCCATCATTTCAACTAATGATTTTGTAATAGCAAGTCCTAAACCAGTTCCTTCGATAGTAGAGTTTTTATCCTCTTCAGCTCTTTCAAATTTATTAAATATTTTATCTATTTGGTCAGGTTTAATACCTCTACCAGTATCAGTTATTATTATTTGTAAATTAATCTTATCTCTTTCATTAATACAACTAACATTAAATTTAATATGTCCTTCTTCAGTATATTTAACCGCATTAGATAATACATTAGTTATTATTTGTTTTAACTTACCTTTATCTCCATATAAAGTATTAGGAATATCTTCAGCAAAATGACAAATTAAATCTATTTCCTTTTCACCTATTCTAGTTTTAGCTATAGTTGTTATTTCCTCAAATAATTCAACTGGATTATAATTAGTTTCAATTATTTCCATTTTATCTGCTTCTATTTTACTTATATCTAATATTCCATTTACTATTTCAAGTAAGTTATTTGAAGCCATTACAACATCATTAGCATCTTCATGTATTTCTTCTATATCATCACTATTTTTAATACATTCTGAAAGCCCTACAATAGCATTTAAAGGGGTTCTTATTTCATGGCTCATACTACTTAAGAAATCGCTTTTAGCTCTATTTGCTTTTTCTGCTGTATTTTTTGCATATTCCAATTGATTAATCATTTTTACATCTGGATTTTCAATAGTAAAAAACATAATAAAAGTAACTAAAGTAAGCATTGGTGTAATATATAAATATCCAGGATTCACAAATCTAATAACAAGTGCAAGACCCAAAATTAAGAATAATACAAAAAATGGAATTAGTTTTTTCATATTTATATTTTTCTTGTTTATGAATATAGAAATACCGCCTATTAAAAATGATACCATACAAGGAATAAATACTACATTTGTAGCATCCCCATAAGAATAAACAAATTTACCATCATAGAAATATTGTAAATCACTAATCATTACCAACCCAAGCGTTAAAAGTAAAAAAGCAATAAATACTACATTAAATAATTTTTTATGACTATTTAAGTAATTTGTTACCTTTTTATTATTTTCATATATAACTTTAAATTCATATATTATAAGGGTAAAAGACCATACTACTATATAAGTCAAGAATAACCTATTAACAATTTCATTTATGATTAAATAAGACTCTCTATGACTTACATAATAATAACAACCTAACTCTAAAAATAAACCAATTATATTAAATATAACTAACAAGCTATACATTTTATTATCAAAATTCTTTGTTCTTTCTTTTTTAAAATAAATTATTGCTACTATTATAAAATAAATTAAACTAACAACAATTGACGTCATTCCTATAATCACACTATCACATCCTAAAAACATTGTACCAAATTTCTAACGAAAAGTCATTATAATCCAAAAAAAACTGTTAAACATTAGTTAAAATGTCACCGATTTTATAGTATAATTTCTTTATAATTCCTCATTGACAACAGGGACCCAGTAAAAACTCTTTTGAAGTGCGTAATATCTTAAAAATAAGATATTACAGC
>CALVVM010000011.1 GCA_944363855.1 uncultured Bacilli bacterium | reverse complement strand
TTTGATGATGCAAAGAAAGAAAGTGCTAACATTTTTAATGATTTAATTAATTCATCTAGAGTGACTAATGAAACAAAATAGGTTTTATTCTCGGCACTCGTTATAGGCACTCGTTTGAAAATTAATAATGATGTATTATGATGAAATAATAATTATTCCTTTATTTATAAGGGTTTACAAGACTGTGGATAAATATATATGGTGAACTTACCTATACCTGCTAAGGGTGTAGACCGGGCAACTGGTGCGAGGGTTCAAATCCCTCCTGCTCCGCCAGATGGATTTAACCCCTTTATAGGGTTTTTTATTTGTATTTTTTATGATATAATTAACTAGGTGATGATATGAAAAACAAAGTATATGGTTATTTAAGTATTTTTTGTTATGTAGTATCATTTTTAATTTTACTTTTTTGTATAAATACAAAATTAATACCTAATTTTTATTTGAATATAAGAAGTAGATTAGTATTACTTTCAATTGTATGTATATTAATTTATTTAAGTGGTTATATACTTGTAAATAAATTAAACTATACAAAAAGAATATTAAGAGTAAACTTAATAATATATTTTTTAATATACACAGTTACCATATTTTCTTTAACTTTATTTGATGAAATATATGGTAGACAAGGTTTAATAATAATAGATTGGGATAAAACGTTACTAAATAATTATCTAACACATTCATTTAATTTAAAACCATTTCACACAATTCATTTATTTACTAAGGGATATATAGATGGCATTGTAAGTTTTAAAAATTTCAGTATAAATGTTATAGGTAATTTAACGGCATTTATGCCATATGGTTTGTTTTTACCTCTCATATTTAAAAGTATGAGAAAGTATTATAAGTTTTTAATAGCTATGGTATTAATAGTTGTTATAATAGAATTATTACAGTTTGTTACTATGTCTGGATCTTGTGATATAGATGATTTAATATTAAATGTAGTTGGTGCGAGTATAATTTATTTAATAACTAGATTTAAGCTAGTAAACAATTTTATACGTAAAATATTTTTATTTGAGTAGGTGAATATGAAGAAGTATTTAAAATGGATTATATGTTTTATATCTTTAATAATTTTTATAATTTTAGGTATATCAGTTTTAACTAAAAATGATATATATTTAGATTCAGTAGTTTATAATTTTATATCAAAATATATATCAAATGACTTAACTTGTATAGTAAAAATTTTAACACATCTATCAGGAACAATAGTAGTTATTTTGATAACTTTATTAGTACTTATTTTTCATAAAAATAAAAAATATGGTATTTTCATGGCTATAGATTTAATTCTAATAACACTATTCCAATATATATTAAAATTTACGTTTCTAAGAGTTAGACCTGTAGATATAAATCTAATAGAAGAAACAGGATATAGCTTTCCATCAGGGCATTCTTTAACTGCTTTTGCTTTTTATGGATTTATAATTTATTTAATACAAACATCAAAATTAGATAAAAGAAGTAAAAATATATACACAATATTGTTTTCTATAATAATACTTGTTGTAGGACTTAGTAGGGTATATTTAGGTGTTCATTTCTTTACAGATGTAGTAGGTGCTTTTAGTTTTTCTTTAGCTTTCCTAATAATATATACTCATATAATCAAAGAAAGGTTAAGATAGTATGAGATGTGAAAAGTGTGATGGTAAAATAGTAGGTGGATGTTGTACTAAATGTGGAGCACTCCAAAATGGAAATCAAATAAAAGAAGTTGAAATAGATAAAAATGAAGACTTAAAATTATATAATAAAGACTTTGATATAGTAAATCAAAATAAAAACTTATTTTTAATATTTATATTTGGACCACTTTATTTTTCATATAGAGGTTATTTCCTACTTGGAACGATATTAGGTATAGTAGATTATTTACTTTTATACTATATGATGAATAATGTATTAGGAATAATTATATTTATATTTGGACCTGCAATTGTATTTATATTATATATGCTTATAAATAGATTATTTTATGTTATATTTTCTAATTATATTTGTCTTTTGATAGATAAATATAGAGTAAAAAAGATAAAAGAAAAATATACTAAAAATTATAAGAGCATATTAAAAAAACATAAACATAATAAGTATTATTTTATATTAACGCTTATTGTATATTTTGTACTTATCGCATTATTTGTAATAGTTAAGGGAATAAAAAATGGATTACTTTAAGTAATCTTTTTTGTTTGTATATAATTTTCAAATATTTAATTTAATAATAAAATATAGTGAAGAATATAAAATGAAAGAAGGTGAATAAATGGAAAGAGCAGTACTTTTAATGAATACACTAAATGTTAGTCAAAAAGCTAATAATGAATTTTCACACAAAGGAGACAAAGCACTAGATCTATCTGGAAAGGATTCAGGAATAGATAATTTAAAAGCTCCATTCACAGGAATAATAAAAAGAATATATGCAAGTTCAAATGCAGTATGGTTAGAAAGTTTAAACAGAGTAAAATATGCGGATGGTACAACCGATTATATGACAGTTTTAACTATGCATGATAATGATGTATCTAATTTAAAAGTAGGAGATGTAATAAAGCAGGGGAGTGTTTATTTTGAAGAAGGTAGAAAAGGTTATACTACAGGAAATCATATACATTTAGCAGTTGGAAAAGGTAAGTTCACAGGCAATGGGTGGTATGAAAATAGTTATGGTAATTGGGTAATAAATAATCAGTATGATGTACATAAAGGTTTATTTTTAGATTCTAATACTATAGTAAAAAATGATGGCGGATATAATTGGATAAAAACTGATTCTTTGGTAGAAGAAGAAATAAAAATAGAAAACACATATATAGTTCAAAGAGGAGATAATTTAACTAAAATAGCTAAAAAATATAATACAACAGTAAATGAATTAGTTAGATTAAATAAAATTACTAATAAAAATTTAATATATGTTAGTCAAGTATTAAAGTTACCTAGTGATCCAATTTATTTTGATAAATATATAGGAAGTAGTAGTTCACTAGTTGATGCACTTAAATCTTTAGGTGAGAAAAGTGATTATACTTATAGAACAAAAATAGCCTTAGTTAATGAAATAACAAATTATAAAGGTACTAAAACACAAAATATTTATTTATTGAATAAGTTGAAAGAAGGTATTTTAATAAAACCATAGTTAATTTAAAAAAATTATTGTATAATTAAATAGGTGGTAAAATGAAACTAGAAGATTTAAATAAAAAGTATGATAAATTACAAAAGAGTTATGGTGCTAAAGAATTAGATTCAATATATAATGGTGGATGTAGTGATAATCCTGATATATGTTTTGTATTTATGAATCCGACTGGTAGAAATGTTGCTTCTTCAAAAAGTTGGAAAGGATTAAAATTACCTTGGATAGGGACTAAAAATATATGGGATTTATTTTATAAATTAGATTTATTAGATGAAGATATATATAGAAAAATAAAATCAATTAAAGGTAGTGAATGGACAGAAGAGTTTGCTAAAGAAGTATATAATAATGTAGAAAAGCATAAATACTTTATAACAAACCTAGGTAAATGTACACAAATAGATGCTAGAGAACTACCGGATAGTGTATATCTAGAATATTTAGATCTTCTAGAAAAAGAAATAAGTATTATAAATCCTAAAGTAATTGTTTTATTTGGTAATCAAGTTAGTTCTATAGTTTTGAATGATAAAATATCAGAATCAAAGGTTAGAAAACAAGAATTTATTAAAACTATAAAGAAAAAAGATTATAAGTGTTATGCAGTTTATTATCCAGTAGGTAATGGTATATTTAATATAGATAAATCAATAGAAGATATAAAGTGGATAATAGAAAATAATTTAATAAAAAATATATAAGAAAAAACTTATATATTTTTTGTTGACAAAAATATATAAATAATGTATTATTGTGTTAGTTGAGTGACACAGTGGTGATGATATGATTTTTAATAACGATAGACCAATTTATATACAACTTTTAGATCAATTACAACTTTTAATAGTATCTGAAAATATTAAATTAGGAGAAAGGTTATCTTCTGTTAGAGATTTAGCTTTAGAATATAAAGTTAATCCTAATACAGTACAAAAGGCTTTACAAGAACTTGAAAGTATGGGTTTAATTTATACAGAAAGAACTAATGGAAAATTTGTAACTGATGATAAAAAGTTAATAGAAAAATATAAAAGTTCTTTAGCTAAAGAGCACATTCAAAATTATTTTGAAAATATGGAAAAGTTAGGATTTAATAAAGAACAAGCACTTAATTATTTGAAAGACTCTTATAATAAAAACTAGATAAGTCAAGTTGTACAAAATTTGATAAAATTAATCTAGGAGGATGATGTTATGAGAGTTAATGAAAAAATCGAAAGAATTACACCAGATACTTTGATATGTGGAATAGATGTCGGAAAAACAAAGTGCTGTGCCAGATTCTGCGATTATAGAGGTTTGGAGGTGTATCACAAAGTTTGGTTTGATAAAACAGAAAATCTTGATGCAATAAGTTGCCAAATAACAGCAGCAATGTATAAAGAAAATAAAACAGATGTAATTATTGCATTTGAACCAACTGGACATTATTGGTTAAATATTGATAAATATTTTAAGGATTGCGGTCAAGAAACAGTATTAATGCCTACATACACAGTAAAACAAGCTAAGGAAATGCATGATCAAAATCCAACTAAGAGTGATCCTAAAGATGCACTATTAATAGCTAGACTTACTAGTGAAGGTAAATATGTTAAACCTATTGAAAGAGATGAATTATATCAAAATATATATTCAGGATATAGTATTTATGAAGATATTCAAAAAGAAATAAATCGAATAAGAAATAAAATTCATGTATGGAATGATAAATATTTTCCAGAAGTAGAAAAAGTATATAAGATAGATTCTGTTGGAATCAAACCAATATATGAGAATCAGTTACTACCTAATGAAATTAAAAATATGACATTAGAAAATTTTACTGAATTAATGATTAAAGATAATAGTCGTGCAAATAAAAAAAGCATTATGAAATTAAAAGAATTATGTGAGAAAAGTAATGGAATATGTTCGGATGCTTTTACAAAGAAAGAAATAAGAAGACTATACGAAAGATTTATTGAAATGCTTAAAGAGTTAGAAGAATATGAAAAAGAATTAATAGAATTAGCAAGTCAAATTGACTATGTCGAAAAAGCAGTTGAAATAACAGGTATAGGATATATGAGTATGATAGGAATTATTGCAGAAACAGGAAATTTAAAAAAATATGAACACGCAAAACAGGTGTTAAAGATGAGTGGTTTAAGTCTTAAAGAAAGTTCAAGTGGCCAAAAAAAAGGAAAGAAACATATTTCCAAACGAGGCCGCTCTAAATTAAGACGTAATTTAAAACAAATTGGCATCTGTCTCGTAGGGAAAAATAATTTCTTCCTGCAATTGCATAACTATTATACCACAGAAAGAACTAATCCGTTAACAAAATTAGTTTCAATAAATGCAATAATAAGAAAATTTATGTATATACTTATGGCTATAGTAAAAAGTGGAAATTCATTTGATGAAGAAAAAGCAATAAGAGAAAGTTGCATAAATTTTAGTTAATAATATCATTAATTCTAGTTTGGTGAGTTAAGATTATAAATAAATATTTATAGTTTTAATTCACTAAACTAGAAATAGATTAGTGATATTATGTGAAAGTGGAATTTGGTAAGCGCCTCCATAGGACATGATCTAGAGAGAAAGAATCACCAAGGCCAGTTTCATATAATGCCGTATTAAAGAGTTTAGGTAGATAACAATGATTATCAATACAGAATGAAATGAGAGGATAAGCATATATGAAAAACACATTGGCTATTAGTCCACTTAATTATAAATATATTAATTAAGTTAACAAAATTTTAAAAAATACCTATGTTAACAGTTTTCATTATGCTTAAATTTAATAAAAATAATGATAAAAACTAGTAAAATAACTAGTTTGAGTAAAAAATAATAAAATTTTATAAAGTTTTGTATAGAAAATACTTGACTTTATTATGAGAGGAGGAATAATCATGAAAAATGGTATCGACAACGCGAATTGCTTCATGGAGAAGCTACAAAACCGAGAAAAGCCAATTTCGACTGGCTTTAGTGAACTTGATAAATGCTTAAATGGAGGTTTAACTCCAAACCTATATGTAATCGGAGCAATGTCGTCAGTTGGTAAAACAACTTTTTCATTGCAAATAGCTGATTATATTGCTTCTCAGGAGATTGACGTCTTTATTTTCTCAATAGAAATGACTGAATTTAATTTAACTGCTAAAAGTTTAAGCAGACTATCAGAAGCAGAAAACAGCCCATTGTCTTATGAAGAAATACTGCTCCAAGAAAACACGCAACAAGTAGAAGCGTTGTTAGATGTTTATAAAGAAAAAATAGCAAGCCATATTTATATATGTGACACGCTTGTTTCTGTTGTTGGAATAGAAAAAGAAATAAAGAATTTTCTTGAAAGCCAAAACAAGAAGCCTGTTGTAATTATAGATTACTTGCAGATAATTGATACGAGTGGAGCAACATTCACGAGCGATAAACAACGTAATGACTTTAACATTGGAGAGTTGCATAGGATATCTAAAGCCTATCAAGTTCCAATCTGGGTTATAAGTGCTGTTAATCGCTCTTCTTATAACAAAGAAGGAATTGCAATGGATTCTTTCAAAGAAAGCGGTCAAATAGAATATGAAGCCGATATATTAATTGGCTTAAATAAACAAGACAGCGAGATTGTTACACTTCAAGTGTTAAAAAATCGAAATGGAGAAACTGGAAAAGAAATAACTTATTCTTTCGAAGGAAAATATAGTAAATTCGAAGAGCATGGGTTTTAATTTTTGCTTTCCGACAAAAAGCCGACATTTTTGTGACTTCTTAACCTTCCACTATTATACATGCTTTTTTGGTTTATTTACAAGTTTTTTACAACTAATTTATTTTTATAATCTTCCAGTAGTGGAGTAAAATTCCTTCCAGTAGTGGAGTAAAATTCCTTCCACATATATAGAATAACATATTACAACAATAATATACATATTTAAAAGAGGCAATTACGCCTCTTCTTCTACATCATCAAATAAATCTTTTATGTGAACTTCTAACACCATTGATATATGATACAGCGTATTAAGAGATAATGTTTGAAAAGCATTGTTTTCAAGATTAGCAATAAAAGACGTTGTATAGTTACATTCATTTGCTAATTTAGATTGACTCCATCCTTTAGCTCTTCTATACTTGCGAATATTTTTACCTACCCAATAATAAACGTAATTGGGGTCTTTTTTATCTGTGATTTTCATAATACCTCCTGCATTTATTATCACAGAAAGTTTATATTTTATTATATATCATATGATTATATACTTGTTCGATATATAATTTTGGAGTATAATTAAAGCGAGGTGTATCTATGTATGTATTTAAAATAATTCTTTATGCACTTGGAATAGCCGGAAGCATAGTTATTACATTTTTATCTATTTTTCTATTAGATGCTCCTTTTAAAATCATACAAGGAACAATAAGCATTTACTTTCTATTCATGGTTTATGCTGTTCCCACAATTATTGTATATTGCTTAGGCTTATATGGAATTTACAAGTTAGTATTGAAATGTTCTAAAAAAAATGTATAATTATAAGAAAGAGATGTGAGTGGTTATGAAGTTTTTAAAAAAAAATTATAAGGCAATAATTGGAATAGGCTTATTAATGCTTTTAGTTACTGGAATAGGTATAGCACAAGTACTTATTGAAAATAAAGACAAGCCAAAAGCGGAAAACAATGAAAATGAATTAGTAGTGGAAGAACAACAAAGCAATGAAAGAGATGAAACAGTAAAACAATTAGAA
>CALVVM010000010.1 GCA_944363855.1 uncultured Bacilli bacterium | reverse complement strand
TAAAAGGAACTATCTATAATCAAAAATTAGAAAAATATGAGGTAGTTACAATAATTCAAAAAACAGAATTTTGAATAGAGGAGTAGTAGATGTCAGAATACTTATATGGAAAATTAAATAAACTTGTGGAACAAGTTGAATATAAAGGATCAACTACCTCTACTGCTAGAGTAAATGTTGACAATACTAATCATGAAATAAGTGTTGATGTATTAAATTCAGTTAATCAAGATTTAACTGGGGCTATTTTATATAATAAAGAACAAGATTTAAATGATGCTCAGATTAACCAGGTTCACTCTAATTTAAAGTTAAATGACTTTATTAATAGTAATGCAATAGTACCTAATAAGAGTAGCCAGACTATATCTGGTGACCTCCAGATAAGCGGTAAACTCACTACAAAAAGTTTAACTATAGGTAATAATTCTATAGTAATAGAAAAATATGATGAAGAAAATGATGCTATTATTTATGTTACTTCAAATGGAATTTTGAAATATAATAATGGTAAATTAAATCAAGCAGTAGTAACTTTATCTGACGGCATTAAAGCAGATAAATTTTTAAAATACAATGGTGAAACTGTTATTAGTGAAGATATTTATCCGAAAGATATTAACACAAAGAATTATACTCCTAAAAATACAACAGATATTACTACAAAAGATTATGTAGATAGAGCAGTAAGAAAAGATACTAACTATTCGATTGTAGAAACATTTAATGATTTTAATACAGGAGCTTCTTGAGTAGGAAAAAGAGTTCTTGTTAAAGAAGATATAAATGATATTGAAGATATAAAAGATAGAGTTTATATTAACAATGATTACATATTTGATTATTATTTAACTTCTGAAAAAGTAAATGAATTTAAACAATTGAAATCTGATTTTGAATCAGAAGTTAGTGATAGAGAAAATAGTGACACTGAATTAAATTCTAAAATTAATAGAGTTCAATCTAATTTAGATACTGTAAATACTAACTTAACTAAAAATATTAATGATTTAAGAAATTATAGTGATTCTACTTTTGAAACTATAGTTAATGCCAATATTGCACATTCTAATTTAGAAAATGACATTGCAACTGTTCAAGAAAATATTGTAAATACTGAAACTAGTCTTACTGATAAAATTAATACAGAAATCTCTAATAGAAAAAATGCAGATACTGAATTAAGAGAACTAATAAATCAAAATACTACTAAAACAGAAGAACTAGATAATAAGATAGATTCAGAAGTAAAAATTTTAAATCAAACAATTAATACTACAGTTACTGGAGCTAATAAGTGAATTGCTCCTGTAAATACAGAATCTGATTTAATAATACCAGAAGATAGACGATTTAATTATCTTTGTAAAGTTATAGATACGGGATATGCTTATCAATTATTAATCGATTCTGATAATTGGGTTTTATATTCAAAAACAGAAGACTATATCGATCCTATAGAATTAAGTTCATCAATAGAAACACATAATACTTCAGTAGAAGCTCACTCAGACATAAGACAAGAAATTGAATCTTTAAGTGAGAGAGTAGACGGTTTACCTACTGACAGTAATATACAAAGCTTAGCTGATAGAATTACTACTACAGAAAGTGACATTGATGCTTTAGAATTAGAAGCTCATACTCATACGAATAAAGATTTATTAGATACTTATACACAAACAGAAGCTAATTTAGCTGATGCTGTAACTAAAAAGCATGAACACTCGAATAAAACTATTTTAGATAATACTACAGCATCGTATACAGAACAAGAAAAAGAAAAGTTAGCTAGCTTAAATTCTAACGATTATGAAAAACTATCTAATAAAGTAATTGAAATTACCGATGCTGTTACCAATGATAATTATCCAAGCGCGTTAGCTGTTAAAAATTATATTGATACTAATGGTGGTAGTATTGATATTTCTAATTTAGTTACTTTAAATACAGCTCAAGAAATAACCGGCGGGAAGACATTTACTAATTTATATATAAGTAATGAAAATAACAGCATAGTATCTATACACGTAGATGAAAATGATAATATAAATTTAAATTCTGACACTAATCCAAATATTGTTCTAAATGTAGATGGGTTAAATACAAACAATTTATATTACAATAATAATCTATATTATATTTATGACGGTATAAACTCATCATATCCAGATATTACTTTAGCTACTTTAAGTTATGTGCAACAATTTAGTGGGTCGTCAGGTTCTTCTATAGCATCAATAGATAGTGTAAATTGCATTGTTAACTTAAAAGAAAATTTAAATAATATTCCATTAAATATTTTAAGTGAAGGATCTGTTGCAATAGTATTAGATGATACTTATTCTCAAACTATAGAAGGAAATCCTATCGTTTTAGAACATACTCCGATTAAATATATATACATTAATAACAATTGAGATGAGGCAAGTAAAACAGTCCAACTAATACCATTTTATTCTCAATGTTATGTTGATACTACAGTATCTTATCAATTTAAATTTTATGGAGTTAGTAATAATACTGCTATCCAAATATATCCTACTCAAGTAGAATCTTTAACTATTCAAAAAAATGGCTCTACAATAGGAACATATACTGGAAATGCAACTATCATAAATATAGATTTAAGTGAATATGCTTTAAATTCTTCATTAAATAATTATGTTACTACTACTTCATTAAATAACACTTTAAATAACTATGTTACAACAGCAAATTTAAATACACAATTATCTACTAAGTTAAATATTAATCAAGGTTCTGAAAATGCAAATAAAATTTTAATGGTTGGCTCTAATGGAAATATTAGTTTAGTAGATGCTTCAGTTTCATTAACTGATAATACTATTATATTTGAAGCAAATTTACAGGAGAATTAGATAAATGGCAGAAGTTGTTAAAACAAGATTTAAACAATTATCAAAAACATCAACTGAATGAGCATCTCTTAATCCTACTTTACTTGAAGGAGAAATAGGATTTGAAAAAGATACTAAGAAGATAAAAGTTGGTGATGGTATTACAGCTTGAACTAATTTAGATTATATTACTGGAAGTAGTTCTTCAGATACTGACTCTACTAACTTAGTTGATTTAACTAGTGATCAGACTATTACTGGAATTAAAACATTTGACAGTGTAGTAAGAACATCAAATATAGGCTCTCAAATCAGGGGTATAAAATTAACTTCAGATAACAGCAACTATATTTTAGGTTGCGGGGTGTCTTCTGAAAATAATATTTCTGACATATGTTTGTTGTGAGGCAAAACTTTTGTTAGCAATGCGGGAGGCGGCTCTCATATAATTATGATTGGTGATTGTGGCAATGTGCCAAGTTCATCAAATTGTAATAGTATTGTAATTGGTGATGCTGATTTACCTCAAATCTGTAATTATCGCATTGCTCTCGGTTTTGGAGCTTCAGTCACTCAAAATAATACAATTCAATTAGGTCAAGGAATAAACAACACAGCTAATACATTTCAAGTATTTAATTATCAGATGTTAGATGCAAATGGTAAATTACCAAATGAAAGACTAAATCTAGGAACTAAAAAATATCTCCATAGAATAACATTAAACTTATCAGATCAAGCAAGTGGGTCACCACCTAATAAAACAGCGATTATACATTTAGATTATTATAGTGAACAAGAAACTGCTTATACAAGTCCAAATTTTGCAACTCTTGCATTAACTAATTCTATAGGATGCTCAGGATATTATATTGACGCAGATGTTTCATTAACCGAAAAGAATTTTGTATATGAAATAGCACTACCTCAATCAAATGAATTTATATTAAACAACGATGTTTCAATAACTATACAATCTACTGGTTCATCAATAACTGATGAAGTAATAGGATATGTATTATCATAGGAGAGATAATAAATGAAAACATTTAGATCAATTTTATTATTATTAGCTACAATTCTTAATTTACCTATAGCTATATTATTAACTTTTGGAGTAACTTGGTTTTCATTACCAGCTTTACAAAGTTTAATGATAAATACTTGGCGAATAAGTTTTTTAAATAATACATTAGTATTTTGAGTAACTATAGGTTGTGCTATAGCTTTTGTAGCTTTATATGTACTAACAAAAATATTTAGTAAATATCAAAAAGCAAAAGTAAAAAATTTTATAGTTCATTTAACAAGTTGATTAATGGCTTTAGTAGCAATAGCTTTAGCCATTACAACATTTGTTATGGTAGAAATTTCAGAAAAAGAATTTATGTTACAAAATTGACAAAAAATTAGTATTGGAGTATGCTTTGTACTAATGTTTATATTTCATATATTTTCTAATAAGATATCAAAAATTGTTAATAGAAAAATACAAGCATACGAAAACGCTAAGGAATTAAATGTTGTAGGAAGAAGCTCTATTATATTTACTAATTTATTAAAATTATTCGAAATTTTATTTCCAGAGGTTATTGTACTAGTTCTAATATGTTCATGCTTAGGTTGGAACGTAGCCACAAGTTTTGTAATAGTATTAGTAGCAATGTTAATACCTATGATAGGAAATATAGATTGTGATTTTAATACTAGAGCAGAAATAAAAAGATTAAATCAAATTAAAGAAGATAAATTTGCTGAGAAAGTTGCAGATAATATGAGAGGAGAATAAAAATGGATTGGAGTTCAGTTTTAGATATAGTTCTTAAAGCAGTAGGTTCAATAGGAGCTTCTATAATTGTAACTTTAGCAGGTATTTTATTTGCGAAGTTAAGAACAAAAATAAAAGAATCTAGAATTAATTCTTATATAAAAGAAGCTGTACAAGCCGCTGAACAATTATATCCAAATCAAGGTACTAAAACAGGTACTGAAAAATATAAATATGTAGTTACTCAAGTTTTAAATAAATTCCCAGAATTAACAGATAACGAATATTTAAAATCATTAATTGAGGGGGCTGTTTATACTTTATCAGAACAAGTTAAGCAAATAGCTAAAGAACAAAAGAAAGAAGAAGCTACTACAGCTCAAATAACAACTACAACAAATAATCAAAATAAAACATTATCAAGTTTTTAATTAATAGGATATAACAATGAAAGACAAGAAAAAAGACCTTGAAATAATTAGGTATAATCCTAATATATCATTTGGTTTAGATACTAACCAGATAAATGAAAGAATAGAAAATAAGTTAGTAAATAAAGTAAAAAATACATCTGAAAAATCTTACTTTAAAATTATCTTTGATAACATATTCACATTCTTTAATATTATAATGATAGCTTTAGCTGTTTTACTTGTTAGTGTTATGAAATTAGAGATAATTACTAACTTAGGTTTCTTACTTATATTAGCTGTTAATACAACTATAGGTATATATCAAGAATGTAAATGTAAGAAAGCGTTAAAGAAATTAAAGTTATTACATACAAGTAAAATAGAAGTATTAAGAGATGGTAAAGTAGATCAAGTATTACCAGATGAAATACTTTTAGATGATATATTAATTCTTAAACCTGGAGATCAAATACCAGCCGATTGTATTATAGAAAGTGATGGTGAATATGAAGTAAATGAATCTTTAATGACCGGAGAATCTTGTTCTATAAAGAAAAAGAAAGGTGATTTACTTCTAGCTGGTTCTTATGTAGTTACGGGAAAGATATATTGTAGAGCGGATAAAATAGCAGAAGATACTTATTTACATTCAATTGAAAGTAAAGCTAAAGGATTTAAGAAACCTAAATCAATGCTTATAAGTGCGTTAAATAAAATAATTAAAATATTAGTATTAACTTCAATTCCGGTGGGAATAGCTGTAGGTTGAAGTGAATTAATAAAGAAAGGTACTGAGGACGCTATAATGTGAGGATCTTTATCTATAGTCTATTCAGTACCTGCAGGGATGATATTACTGGCATCAGTTGCTATGATGGTATCGGTAATTAAATTATCAAAAAAGAAAACTCTTACTCAAGATCTTTATTCTGTAGAAGCTTTATCTAGAATCGATACTTTATGTTTAGATAAAACAGGGACTTTAACAGATGGGACAATGACAGTAGAAAAAGTTATTTTCTATAATAAAGATTTAGAAACTAATGGAATTATAAGTTCTTATTTATCTGCTTTTGATAGCGATAATCAAACATCAAGGGCTTTAGTTAATAAATTTGGGGTAAAAAGAAAACATAAAATAAAAGAAGTAATTCCTTTTTCAAGTGAACGAAAATATTCAGCAGTTCACTTTGATAGAGTTGGAACATATATTCTGGGGGCTCCAGAATATTTAACTAAAAACGAAGAAGTATTAAAAATAGTTCAAGATTATGCTGAACATGGTTTAAGAGTCGTTATTCTCATTAAATCAAATAAAAGCATTAAAGAATTAAAAGATACAAAAATAGCTACGACAAAAGATGTAATGGCTATGTTTATCTTAAGAGATAATATCAGAAAAGGTGTTACAGATACTATTAAATGATTTAATGAGAATGATGTAAATATAAGAGTTATCTCTGGAGATAATGTTAAGACAGTAGCTTATATAGCAAAGCAGTGCGGAATAAAAAACTCAGATAAATATATAGATTTATCTACAATAGATACAACTGATAAAGAATTATTTAGACATACTATATTAACTCATCAAATATATGGAAGAGTAAACCCAGATCAAAAAGCTCAAATAGTAGATATATTAAGAGAAGAAGGTCATATAGTGGGTATGACCGGAGATGGAGTTAATGATGTTATATCATTAAAGAAAGCTGATTGTTCTATCGCATTAGGAAGTGGAGCTCCAGCGACTAAAAATATATCTAACTTTATTCTTCTAGATGATGATTTTAATAATATGAAAGATGCTGTATTACAAGGAAGAGGAGTTATAAATAATGTTCAAAGATCAAGTTCATTATTTGTAATGAAAGATATATTATGACTTATAATGATGATATTACCTATTATATTAGGAATATCTCACGTATTTGAATCAACTGTAATTTCATTAGTAAATCTTCTCATAACAGGATTAGGTTCATTATGTTTAGCTTTAGAACCTTCTACGGAAAGAATAAAAGGAGATTTCTATCATAGAGTATTTAATAAAGCTTTAGTAGCTGGAATATATATGTCATTACCGATAATATTTATTCATATATATGCTTTTATAAGTTGTGGAATAAATCCAGTTGAAGTAGAAGCTTTATTAGGTAGTATGGTTCCTATTATGGGATTATGTATAACAATAGCTGGATTTATAATATTCTATAATATATGTAGACCATTTACTAAATATAGAGCTATAATATTCTTAATGACTTTAATACTAACAATACTATTATTATTTGCTGTACCTGATTTCTTTTTATTAAACGGAACTGAGTTTATGCAAGAGTTATTAGCATACGGTAATTTATGAGAAGCAATTAAAGCAATATTCTATAATATGTTTAGTTTAGAGATATATAGAGAATTTGCATGACAACAATGAGTTATTGTAGGTTCGTTCTTATTATTAAGTTCAGTTCTTTATATAATCACCACTAAAATAGTTAATAAGGTTTATGAACTTAGAAATAGAAAAGAATCAGAAATAGAATCTCTTGGAGATGTAGTAGATAAAATTAAAACAAAAATAAAAGAGAGACGAAAAAGTAAATAAGTATGAGATTTATAAATGAATTAGAGTATATGAGAAAGAATAAAGGACTTTAAGGAATGCGGTTTTTAATAGAAAAATATGACTTTAACGATTATGTTCATAATAGAATACCAAGTAAATTTGATAAATGATTAGGTTATGATTTTGGTGGGATAAGAACTTTCGCTAAAGGATTAACTTTCGATGATAGTCGAGATAAATGATACTATCATGAAGAAGCTTGAAATTTTGTAAATAAAAAAAAAGATGGTAAGTATTATTTTATGTGTTCAAGTTCTTTTGATGATGATATGATAGATCAAGTATTATCATTTCCAAGATTTAACGATGTAGCTTACGCAGTAGCTTTACCTGGAAGATCTTATTAAGGAGATAGAAGTGCGGTTTCTAATAGAATCAGAA
>CALVVM010000009.1 GCA_944363855.1 uncultured Bacilli bacterium | reverse complement strand
AATATCTTATTTTTAAGATATTACGCACTTCAAAAGAGTTTTTACTGGGTCCCTGTTGTCAATGAGGAATTATAAAGAAATTATACTATAAAATCGGTGACATTTTAACTAATGTTTAACAGAGTTTATTCAACAATTGTTTCAAATTGTGAATTATATAGTTCTGCATAGAATCCATTCTTCTCTAATAGTTTGGAATGAGTACCTTGTTCTACTATATTTCCATCTTTCATAACAAGAATTAAATCAGCATTTTTAATTGTAGATAATCTATGAGCAATTATAAAAGATGTCTTTCCTTTTGTAAGTTTATCCATAGCTTTTTGAACCAATTCTTCTGTTCTTGTATCTACGTTTGAAGTTGCTTCATCTAGTATTAAGAATGGTGCATTTTCAATCATACCACGAGCTATTGTAAGTAATTGTTTTTGTCCTTGACTTATAGCATCGTTATCTACTATAGTTGCATCTAATCCACCTGGAAGTGTTTTAATAAAATGATCAACATCTACAAATTTACAAACTTCCATTATTTCTTCATCACTAATATTCTTTTTATTAAATTTAAGGTTATCTCTAATTGTACCTTCAAATACCCAAGTATCTTGAAGTACCATAACAAATAAATCATGAATGTTTTCTCTAGTTAAATCTTTAATAGATACGCCATCTATTAATATATCTCCAGAATTTATTTCATAAAACTTCATAAGTAAGTTTACCATTGTAGTCTTTCCTGCTCCTGTAGGTCCTACTATAGCAATCTTTTCACCCGGTTTTACTTTAACACTAAAATCATTTATTATCGTTCTATTTTTATCATAACCAAACTTAACATTTTTAAATTCTATTTTACCCTTTACATTTTCTTTATTAAGTTTACCTTTTAATTTACTTTCATTTGTCATTTCACTTTCGTCAAGAAAATCAAACACTCTTTCTGATGCAGCAGCAATTGATTGAAGTGATGTCATTGCTTGAGCGATTTGTGAAAGTGGATTAGTAAACATTCTAACATAAATCATAAATGCGACTATTACACCAAATGTAATTATGTTATTCATAACAAGAAGTGCCCCTACTACACATACTGCAACATATCCAAAGTTACCTATAAACATCATTAAAGGTTGCATAATTCCACTTAAAAATTGACTCTTCCAATTACACTCATATAACTTATTATTTAAATTATCAAACTCTTTATTTGCTTGATGTTCCCCATTATAAGCTTTTACTACATTATGACCTGAATATATTTCTTCTATATATCCATTTAAATCTCCTAATTGTTCTTGTCTTTGTGTAAAATATTTTTGAGATTTACCAAGAATAACTCCCATTAAACTAAATCCAACTAAACTTGAAATAATAGCTGTTATAGCCATTATAGGGTTTGTTATAAACATCATAAGTATTGAACCGAGAAAAAGTGTTAAACTTGATACTAAAGATGTTAAACTATGATTTAGATTATGAGCAATCATATCTACATCATTAGTAACTCTTGATAACACATCTCCTGTTTCATGTGTATCAAAATATTTAAGTGGTAATTTATTTATTTTTTTACTTATACTACTTCTAAGTTTTTTAGCAAACTTATTAGAAGTTATAGTCATTAAAATAGATTGAACATAATTAAATATTGCACTTACTAAATATAATATTCCTAAAAATATAGCAATACTTTTTACTCTAGCCATATCTATTTTAGGTTTAACTATTTCATAAATAGATTTAGGTAGTTTGTCAAAATTACTTGATATTTTATTTAAATCTACATCTTCTTTTTTAGCATACTCTAGTAATTCTTGAAACTCTTTTTTATCTTCACTACTTATATTTTCATCAGACATTATATCTTTTACAATTTCTTCATTTAAATTAGGACTTATACCTAAAGTAATTGTATCAGTTAAATCTGATAATTTGTTAGGTGCGACTAAGGCTAAAATTGCACTTATCATAGCAAGTATCAAAGATATAATTAAGAAATATTTAAATGTATTTAAACTATTAAACAATCTTTTTATAGAGCCTTTAAAATCTCTAGATTTTTCAGCAACTTTCATTGGTCCACCATGTCTAGCCATTTTCTAACTCCTCCTTTGATAGTTGTGATAAAGCAATTTCTTTATAAACTTTACAAGTTTTTAAAAGTTCTTTGTGTGTTCCTATTCCTACACATTTTCCTTTATCAAGTACAACTATTTTATCTGCATTTATAATAGTACCTATTCTTTGGGCTACTATCAAACTTGTCGCATCTTTTGTATATTTTTTTAACTCTTTTCTAAGTATAGAATCTGTTTTATAGTCTAAAGCTGAAAAAGAATCATCAAATATATATATTTCAGGATCTCTAGCTATAGCTCTTGCAATAGCTAATCTTTGCTTTTGACCACCTGATATATTAGTACCACCTCTAGCAATATAAGCATTATAGTTTTTATCCATTTTAGTTACAAAATCAGTACCTTGTGCAACCTCTATTGCTTCTTTAATTTTATTTAAAGTTGCTTCTTTTTTACCATTATATCCATATCCTACATTACTTTTAACAGTACCAGTAAACATAACTGCTTTTTGTGGAACATATCCTATTTTATTATTTAAAGATTCTAAAGTGTAATCTTTAACATTTATTCCATCTATTAAAATTTCACCTTCAGTGGCATCATAAAATCTTGGAACTAAATTTATTAAGGTACTTTTACCACTTCCCGTAGATCCTATAAATGCGATAGTCTCTCCTTTTTCTACTTTAAAACTAATATTCTTAAGTAAATATTCATCTGAATCAGGATACTTAAATGAAACATTTTTGAACTCTACAGTACCTATTTCTTTAGTATCTTTTACCATCATTTTTCCATCTTTAATAGCAATATCGCTATCTAATACTTCGTTAATTCTTTTAGCTGAAACTTGTGCTCGTGGAAGTATCATAAATATCATAGCAAGCATTAAGAAAGCTGATATAACTTGCATACCATAACTAGTAAATACAACCATATTACTAAATAAATTTATCTTATCAAGTAAACCTGCTTTACTTATTAATATTGCTCCTATTATATATATACCTAATGTTAAACTATGCATAACAAGATTCATAATAGGATTAAGTATTGCAAAACATTTTTGATTAAACATCTGCATATTAGTTAAATTTTTATTTACAGTTTCAAATCTATTTTGTTGAAATTTTTCAGCATTAAATGCTCTTATTACTCTAATACCAGTTAAGTTTTCTCTTGTTACACCATTTACTTTATCTATTAATTTTTGAACTTTCTCAAATCTTGGAAATACTATTATAAGTAAAGTTATAACTGTAATTAAAAGTATTACTACACAAACACCTGTAAGTATACTCCACTCTAAGTTTTTATTTAATATTTTAGTTACTGCCCATATAGCCATGATAGGTGCTTTTATAAGCATTTGAAGCCCCATAGCAATAAACATTTCTATTTGAGTAACATCGTTAGTAGTACGAGTTATTAAACTACTTGTTTCAAACTTCTTTATTTCTTCCATACCAAATTTTCCAACTTTTCTAAATATTTTTTCCCTTAAATTTAAAGAAAAGTTAGCTGATAACCTAGAAGTTAAAAATCCTACTGATACAGCAGATATTAAACTACCAAGTGCGCATAACATCATATATCCACCTTGAATTAAAATATCTCCCATGTTACTACCTTCTATTTGAATAAGGGTTGTTATTGAACTCATATAATCTGGTAGTTTTAAATCTAACCATACTTGTGTAGTTATTAAAATAAAACTAAACAATACTATTAACCAATCTTTTTTTGTAAAATTTTTAAACATATTAAACATTTTATCACCTCTTTAATTATATATTATTTACGACAATTTTTGTATATTTTTTACAAGTATTCTAAATATATACCTATTTATAATTAATGTCAATTATTTTCACTTAAATTTCAAAATTAATGCATTAACGCATATTTTTATTTATTTAACATATTTTTTATTAATAAAGTAAAGTTATAATTGACAAAAAAGATTGATTAGTGTAAAATTATATTTATGAAACAGATGGGTCTATAGCCAAGTGGTAAGGCGTGGGACTGCAACTCCCTGATCGTTGGTTCAAATCCGACTAGGCCCTCCAATATGATAGGAAACTCGAACTAATACACTTCGAGAGTAATAAATGCTAACTAGAAATAGTTAGTTTTTTTGTTATTTAAGAAAGTGAGAGTGATTATATGTTAACAATAGAAACTAAAGAATTAGAGATAAGTATTGAATTAAAAAGAAAGGTTGAAATGATTTGTAAGTTTGCTTGTACTAAACCTACTTTTAAAAATGGAAATATCAAAAGTATTAAGGAAACAAATATTGCATATGTAATGCCACATATTATTAAAGTTAATAATATTGATTATTTAATGTTTGATAAATGTGATGACATATTTGTTAATGGTTATGATGAGAAAATTAAGTTTAAAGACTTTGAAATCTACATTAAAAGTCATTTTTAAGCCAAACATTTGACATTTCTTAATTTTGTGATAGAATATTCAGCCAAGAAGACTTATGTCTATTTAGGGGGTTTAAATAGTATGAGATTCAAGTTTAAAAGTAAATATTATTCTAAATTAGATTTTAAGAGGTGTCAGTAGTATTAAGCACTTAATACTTTTGACACCTCTTTTTGTTAGAAAAGGAGTTGATGATTTATGAATGAAGAAAAGAAAATTGCAGGTATTTATAAAAGAGTTTCAACA
>CALVVM010000008.1 GCA_944363855.1 uncultured Bacilli bacterium | reverse complement strand
TATTATTAGTAATTTCTAAAAAAATTATACAAACTACATAAAAAAACTAATAAATCATTTAAATCAATTTTAAAAATTTATTAGTTTCTATATTAAATTTAATTAGTATCAACTATATAAGGATCATTAATAGTACCAGTACCTTCATTAATTTCTGTATAAGACTTAAGAGAAATAGAATTAATCTTTCATAGATTTTTCTATTTCTTTTATTTCTTTAATAGATTTACCTGTAACTTTATTAATAAATTCATAATTTGCTTTCTCTTTAAGCATATTTTTTATTGTTTCTGTTTTTTCATAGTTAATACCTGCTTCTATTCCTTCTTCTCGACTTATCCTATTTCCTTCCCTTATTACTAAATCGTCCATTTCTTGTTTTTTCCAAGCGTGTAGATTAAAATCATTTAGACTCATTCTTTTAGTCTCCTCTATCATAAGTTTTAATTTATCAGAAGAGAGAACTTTACTTAATATATCATATAATTCAGAAAAACTCTTTGACATAAGAGCTGCTAACCAAAGTTCTCCTCTTTCTAATTTTCTAGATTTAGTATAATATAACTTATGGTAAAATTCAAGGTATTTTAAGATAGTATAATAGTTATCAATATATATTTCTTTAATAGTAGTATCATATGGTACTATAACATGTTCTCCATAATCTTCAGTTTTATTTTCAGTATTTAGATTTAATTGATAGAAGATAACATTATCTAAGTCTTTAGAGTCATCACCATTTTCAGGTATCATACTATACATTTTATTTTGATAAATAAAGTTTCTCCGTTTTACTTTATTAAAATCTGATCTATTTATTTCAATTTCTATAAATATACCATCATTTAAGACTATATTTAAGTATACAAATTTCTTATATTCTGTATAGTTTTCTATAGGAAGTTCATTATTCAGAAGTCTAATTTTACATTTATCTCTATCTATATCAATTTCTAGTACTGATAATATAAAGTCTTTTAGTAATTCTATATTACTACCAAATATACCTTTAAATATAGGGTCAAAAGTTATTGGTAGTAATTTTACTTTATTATCTAATTCACTTAGATAATTAGTATCTAATATATTATTTTTATCTTTCATTTTCCTCACCTCGAGATGAGAATAGCATATATAAAATTTAAAAGCAAATCACTAAAAATAAATTCTTGTTTATAAAATCCCTTCAAAATTAAAAACTTGAAATAAAATAAGCACCAAAAATTAATTTCTGACAGCATTTATATTTCTTAATACAATTTTTAAATAGAAAATTATATCCAAAAATAGAATAAAATAAAATTCTAGAAAATTAAAATTTTACGTTATAGTGTAAAGACAATATTAATTTATATTAAATTACTAATTATTATATATTAATTGTCTAGGATATGAATAGTTATAAGTCTGAAAATAATCATTATTATATTTTTAAAATTTAACTCTTTACATTTTATACCTTCTTATAGTATAATTAACTTGTTACAAAAAAACGCCAGCCTGGCGGAATGGCAGACGCGATAGACTCAAAATCTATTATCCTTTCGGGTGTGAGGGTTCAAGTCCCTCGGCTGGCACCATTGGGAAATCTGTCCAGACTTTTAAAGTTTTGGACTTAATATAGATCGAGTAGAGAAAATTTACAATAATTTGTAAATTTGTCCCTCTCACACCACCGTACGTACCGTTCGGTATACGGCGGTTCAATTTATATCACAGTATGTACTTTTAGATAATGGTCTAGTGGTAATACTAGTCCTTTTTGTCTTAATCTTTTATTAGATATTGCCACATGAAGAACTATAGACATAGAATTATGCCAATAACTTGCACGGCTATATGCTGTTCTTTTTGCCCATTCCTTTGATATTCCTAGTTTTAACAGACATTTATATCTATGATTACAAGTTTTCCATTGTTTCCATATGATACACCTAATTCTTCTGTTTAAGTGGCTAGTTATATTCTTAAGTTGTTCTTTCATATCAGCAACTCTAAAATAATTTATCCATCCTCTTATTACTTGATTTAATTTTACAATTCTTTCATCTAAAGCAATACTATAACTTCTTTTGGTAAGTTGTTTAAGTTTCCTTTTGAACTTTTGAATTGATTTTAAATGTGGTTTAGGTTTTATTATACCAGTTTTAGTATAATAAAAACCATACCCTAAATATTTTATTTGATTAGGTCTTGCAACTTTACTCTTTTCTGCATTGACCTTTAATCCTAGTTTCTTTTCAATAAATTTCGTTATACTTTCCATAACTCTATTTGCTGCTTTTTCACTTTTAACTACAATTATACAATCATCTGCATATCTAGTAAATCTTAGACCTCTTTTTTCAAGTTCTTTGTCTAATTCATTTAACATGATATTAGATAATAGAGGGGATAAGTTTCCTCCTTGTGGTGTTCCTACTTTTGTAGGGTTAACCACTCCATTTTCCATTACTCCACTTACTAAATATTTTCTTATTAATGACACTAATTCCCCATCATGAATTGTTTTCATAATAATAGATATTAATTTATCATGACATACTGTATCAAAGAACTTTTGTAAATCTATATCCACTATCCAAGTATATCCATCATTGAAATATTCAAGTAATTTTACTATAGCCATTTCACATGAACGTTTTGGTCTAAAGCCATAACTTGTTTCACTAAATTGTTGTTCATATATTGGAGACAATACTTGTACAATTGCTTGTTGTATTAATCTATCTACTACTGTTGGTATTCCAAGCCCTCTTTTATCTCCATTTTCTTTCGGAATATAAACTCTTCTTACTGGACTAGGTTTATACTTCCTTTTTCTTATTTGCTCTTTGATTTCTTCTTTATGTAGATACATATATTTACCAAGTTCATCAACGG
>CALVVM010000007.1 GCA_944363855.1 uncultured Bacilli bacterium | reverse complement strand
GATTGTGCGTTAGAGCACGTAACAGTTATTATACTGTTTTGGCAAACTATTTCAAGAGGAGGTTTGCTTTTTATTTTAGAAAATTTAATTGTTAGGTTGCGGACAACGTCTGCCGTATGATATAATTATAATGGAGATGATCAAATGAAAAAAATTATAGAAAATATGAAAAAGCACAATCAAAACTTATCAAAATATGCATCGAAGGATGAAGATGCAGTAAGATTGTACTCAAATAAAGATGATTTTAGAACTTCTTACTTTAGAGATATAGATAGAATAATATATTCGCTATCATACACAAGATATATAGATAAAACTCAAGTTTTCTCATTTGAAAACAATGATATGATTAGTAAGAGAATGACTCATATTCAATTAGTTAGTAAGATAGCGAGAACGATAGGTAGAGGTTTATCACTTAATGAAGATTTAATAGAAGCAGCAAGTTTAGGTCATGATTTGGGACATGTTCCTTTTGGGCATGAAGGTGAAAAAATATTAAATAAATTAAGTCAAAAATATAATGAAGGTTATTTTAACCACAATGTCCAAAGTGTGAGAACTTTAATGGACATTGAAAATGGTGGTGAAGGAAATAATATAACTCTTCAAGTTTTAGATGCTATTTTATGCCATAATGGTGAAGAATTACAAATGAAATATGAACCACGTACAAAAACAAAAGAAAATTTTTTACAAGAATATAATAGTTGCTATACCAATAAAGAGATTTTAAAAAATTTAAAATCAATGACACTTGAAGGTTGTGTTGTAAGAATAAGTGATGTAATTGCTTACATTGGAAAAGATATAGAAGATGCGATTCGCTTAAATAAAATTAAATCAATAGATTTACCAACTGAAGTTGTAGAAGTTTTAGGGACTAGCAATTCAGAAATGGTTAATACAATTGTTGTCGATATAATTAAGAATAGTATGGATAAAAATTATATTTCAATGTCGAAAATAATCTATAATGCACTTCAATCTTTAATTAATTTTAATTATGAAAATATATATCTTAAGGCAAACACCGAAACGCAATTGGAGAAAATAGATAAAATGTTTGAAAGTCTATTTGAACTGTATTATGATCAAATATCAAATAATAACAAAAAAGAAGATATATATACGATGTTTTTGAATGGAATGTCACAAAATTACAACGAAAATACTACTGCGGCAAGGAAAGTTATCGATTATATTTCTGGGATGACAGACAATTTCTTTATAGAGCAATATAAAAAATATTTTTTAGTGTAATCAGGTTTACAAAAACAAATTAAATATATAATAAAAATGTAAACTAACATAAAAAAATAAGAATTGAATTTAAAAAAAAACTATTATATGGTATAATTTAATGGTGATGTATATGAAACAAATTAGATTTAAAAAAAATATAGTATATAAAACCATAAGTATCCTATTAGCATTGTCTTCAATTTGCTTTTTAGGACTTTTATTCTATTTAAATTTGTTACCTGCAAAGTATTCGATGATAATTACTATAATTGTTTTAATTTTTTCAGGATTAAATATATTTTTGGTAAATTTAAAACATTTAAAGAAAAAAATAAAGAAAACACTTTCTGCTTTCATGGTTGTAGGAATAATTGCTATGACATGTGCTGATTTTTATATAGGAAAAACGTTAGGAGTATTATTGAACAATGGAGATACCAAATATAAATTAGAGCACTATTCTGTAATTGTATTGAAAGATAGCGATTATAAAAAGTTAAAAGATATAAAAAATGAAGAAGTAGGCTATTTTAAAAATTCTACAGGCGCTAAAGAAGCTAATAAAAAATTACAAGAAGACATTAAAGTTAAGTTTAAGTCATATGATACATCAGACTCTTTAGTAACTGATTTGCTAGATTCAAAGGTAAACGTTATAGTGCTAGAAGATTCTATTAAAAATATAATGGCAGAAGAAATAGCAAATTTTGAAAAGGATACAAAGGTTATTCACACATTTACAATAAAAACCAAAGTTGAAACAACACTTAAAGAAGTAAATGTTACAATAGAACCTTTTACGGTTTATATAAGTGGAATCGATACATATGGACAAATATCATCTGTGTCAAGAAGTGATGTTAATATGGTATTGGTTGTAAATCCAGAAACACATCAAATATTATTGATTTCTATTCCTAGAGATTATTATGTACAACTTCACGGGACAACTGGTACAAAAGACAAATTAACGCACGCAGGAATATATGGAATAGATATGTCAGTTCAAACAATTGAAGATTTATTAGAGCTAGATATAAATTACTATGTAAAAGTTAATTTTACATCTGTTATCGATATAGTAGATGCCCTTGGTGGCATAGAAGTTTATTCTGAGTATACCTTTACATCGTATTCTGGATATAGATTCAAAAAAGGAATGAATTCAGTAAATGGAGAGCAAGCTTTAGATTTTGCTCGTACTCGTAAAGCCTTCAAAGAAGGAGATAGACAAAGAGGTAAAAATCAACAGGCTTTAATAAAAGCGATGATTGATAAAATGATAGATAAATCTATAATAACAAAATATAGTTCTTTACTTGATGCAGTAAATGGAAAATATCAAACAAATATGAGCGTTAAATCTTTAACTTCATTAGTAAAAGCACAATTAAAAGACATGTCAGGATGGAATATACATTCATACAGTTTAACTGGAAAAGATGCAACAGATTACACATATACATACAATCAGCTGTTATATGTAATGAAACCAGAACAAGAAAGTGTTGACGAAGCAATAGGTTTAATAGATGCAATATTAGATGGACAAGAATTAGAAAATTCGTATGCAGATATAGGTGGAACAAGTAATAAAGTTACGCAAGTCCCTAAACCAGTCCCATCTCAACCAGAACAAAACAATCAAGTTAATGAAAAACCAGATGAAGATGACAAGTTAAATGATGATATTGAAGAGAATGATCCAAGTAATGAAATAGATACAGAGTTACCAGATCAATCTGATAATACACAAGATAACGAATCTGATCAAAAAGAACCTGAAAATCCAACAGATGATACACTAGATAATAATAATCCAACAACACCGGAAGAACCAGAGATAACAGACCCAATTGAAACTATCATTCCGCAAGAATAACTGTTAAATAAAAAAAGATGTTTCACTTCATTATGAATAAACATCTTTTTCTTTTGTTAATTTTTTTACTTTTTCTTTCTCTATTTTAAAACTAATTGTTCTATTTGCCTTACTAGCGTCCTTCACCACAACATATACTTTTTGACCTATTGTATATTTCTTTTTATTTTTCTTTCCGATTATTGCATTTTTATCGTAATCAAAATAATATTTATCATCTAAAATATCTTCTAGTTTTATTTTACCAACTATCATATTTTCTGTTTTAGCTAACATTCCATGCTGATATATTTCAGTTATATATGCATCAAATCCTTTACCTACGTATTTTTCCATATATCTAGCCATCTCAAGTTGCATACCTTTTTCTTCAATTTCTTTACTTATTTTTTCTATTCTAGAAGCATTTTCACATATTACTTGCAATTCTTTTTCTAATTTACTTATTCCTTCATTAGAATAATCTAACTCTTCAACCCCATCAATTATAGTATGAATCATAAAGTCAGCAATTCTTCTTATTGGAGAGGTAAAGTGACAATAGTTTTTAAGTTGTAATGCATAGTGTCCTAAATTATTAACACAGTATCTAGCTCTTTTCATTCTTCTTAGTATCAAAGATTTAGCAATATCTAATTTATCTGTCTTACTTAATCCTTTCAAAATACCATTTAAAGTTCTAGCATCTACATTTTTACAATTAGGGATATTATAACCTGCATCTCTAAGTAATTCTAATACGTCATCAACTGCTTGTTTATTTGGTTCTTCATGTATTCTAAATATAAAAGGTAACCAGTAAAAATGTTTAGCAACTGTTTCGTTTGCAATAACCATAAAGTTTTCAATTAGTAACTGTGCATTTCCGGTTTCTCCACGTTTGAAATCAACTACTTCGCCAAAGTCATTTTCTACTTGTTCTACATCTCTAATATCAAAATCAATATAATTTCTTTCGTGTCTCTTATTTTCTAATATGTGATTTAATTCATTCATCATTTTTAACTCATCAGCGAATTCATCATATCCATTAACAGAAACACCATCTAATACTTTATTAACATTACTGTATTTCATAGCTCTTTTAGAGTTTATAACTGATTTATAAATATCATAATTTAAAACTTCACCGCTACTATCAATTTCCATTTCAACAGTTTTAGTTAGTCTATCTACATTTGCGTGCAATGAACAAATACCGTTAGAAAGTTCTTTAGGAAACATTGGATTACAAGTGTTATTTACATAGTGACTATTACATCTTTTTAACGCTTCTTCAAACAATTTTGTTCCAGGTTTAACATAGTGACTTACATCTGAAATACTAACATATAATTTATAATTACCGTTAGGTAATTTTTCAATACATATCGCATCATCTCTATCTTTTGTATTATCACAATCTATAGTAAGAAATTGTTTGTTTCTCAAATCTTTTCTTCCAATAATTTCTTGTTCTGTAACTTCAGTAGGAAGATTTTTTGCTTCTTCCATAACGTCATCTGGAAAATCAACAGGAATGTCGTATTCTTCATACAAAATCCTAACATCCTTATTTTTATTATTTTCTGTTGTGATTACTTTATCGATTTCAGCCAAAAACTTATTATCTTTCTTTTCAGTTGAAACTTCAACTACAATATAATCACCATCCCTTAAGTTTTTAAATTGGTTTTTATTGATAAATATTTCAATATTTTCATTTTCGTTATATGGAATTAACTTAGCATCAAATCCATCGCCTTTAACTTTATATACAATTCTACCGGTTCTTCTTTTCAATACTTGAAAAACTTTTCCTTCGTAATTGTCTCTTCTTGGGGATTTAATTATATTACTTATAGTAACTTTATCTCCATTTAGCGCACCATTTAAATTATTATTATCTACAAAAATTATTCCATAAGGAGTATGAATAACTCCATTTCCCATTCTGTTTATCTCAATTTCGCCATAAGCTAAACCTAAATCAGGTGTAAATAGCTTATAAGTTTTTCCTTCAAAAAACAAACTTCCATCTTCTACAAGCGTATTTAGTGCATTGTTAAAAATATCAGTTTGTTCTTCACCTTTTATCTCAAAGTGCTTCCTTAATTCTTTAACAGAAAATCCTTTATTATTATGTTTAAAATATTCAACTATTGAACCCATTAATTCTTCCATAACAAAACCCTCCACTATTAAGTTAATTGTAGCACATTCTTTATTAAAAAGTAAATATAGAAATTAAAAATAAATAAAAACAGCTTATCTTTATAGATAAACTGAAACTTACTAATGGCAGGGGTAGCAGGAGTTGAACCCACATCAGCGGTTTTGGAGACCGTTATTCTACCATTGAACTATACCCCTGTGACTAGTACATTATAACATATTTTTTTTTAATCTTCAACACTTTTTTGCATATTATAATGTAGGTGATATAATGTCTATAATAAATTATACGACAAATGAACGAGATTTATTAGCCCGTCTTATGAGAGCTGAAGCTCTTGGAGAAGGAAATCTTGGGATGCTTATGGTAGGGAATGTTGTAGTTAATCGTGGAATAGGTAGATGTTTAACATTTAAAAATATTAACTCAATACAAGGTGTAATTTATCAAAATCCAGGTGGTTTTTCAGGAGTCGATAGTCCACTTTTTTTCAGTAATCCCACTACACAAGAAAGAGAACTAGCAAATAGAGTATTAAAAGGTGAGTATTATCACCCAGCTACAAATGCATTATGGTTTTATGCACCAGGAACAGGTAATTCTTGTAGACCAACTTGGTATGATCAAAGAAACTCTGGAAAATATAAGAATCATTGTTTTTACGAACCCGACCCCCTGGTGTGCCCTGAAATACACTAAAATCAATTTTTACAAAAAAAGTGTGTTAAGATTTTTTAGAAATGTTACATTTTTGGGGGTTTAGTAGATAACAAACAAAGGTGAACTTTGTTTGAATAAAAATTGTAATTTATGAAATCTAAAAAGCAAGGGTCAAGATGAACTCAACTTCGTTTCGCCCTTGCTTTTAATCTTTCATCTCGTTCTCTAATTAATATTTCTAATTGTTTTTGATCATCAATTCTTTTTTGTTTTTT
>CALVVM010000006.1 GCA_944363855.1 uncultured Bacilli bacterium | reverse complement strand
CTATATTAATTAATTTTATTTGCTTTTATGTGCTTTTCTAATTCATTTAATGATATAGATTGTTCAAGAGTATTAATATAAACGTTTTCACAATTATTAAAGAATAAATAAGTTATTTCATTAATAATTAATTTATGTGGTTCAATATAAGCAAGATTAGTTTTTGATATATGAATAATATTTCCATTTATAAATTTTGATTTAATATTTAAAAACTTAAGTAATTTATTAATTCTTTTGTTTAAAGTTTCATCAATCTCTAATTTTTCCTTCGTTATTTGCATAACTAATCAACTCCTTTCGAGCAAACAAAAAAAGGTTAACCGAAATTAACCTTTTATATATAGAAGTCGATTAGTTCGACTAATTTCCCTATGGTGCAAGAAAGGAGACTTGAACTCCCACGACCATATGGCCACTACCCCCTCAAAGTAGCGCGTCTACCGATTCCGCCATTCTTGCACTTGGTTACCCCAGAAAGATTCGAACTTTCGCATAATGGAGTCAGAGTCCACTGCCTTACCGCTTGGCTATGGGGCAATAAAAGAATAATTAAATTATACTACTTTTAACTTAATTATTCAAACTTTTTTATTCTTTAGTAAATAATTCTTTAGGTACTCCACACAAAGGACATTTTTCTGGTGGATTATCTCCATAATGAATATAACCGCATACTGGACATACCCACTTTGTTCCTTCTTTTTCATTTGCTTCATTTTCTACTGAATTTTTAAATTCATCTGTTTCAATCAATCTTTCTATTTCATTAGCTACTTCTTCTGCTTTATCTAAATCAAGTTCTCCCATATCTTTTATTTCCATACCAGTTATTTCACTAAACTTTTTAAGCAGTGCTCTTTCTTCTGGAAATAATGTTTCCATCCTTAACTGTCCATTAACAAAGAACTTATTAAATGTTTTTGATGGATTATTTTTATATATTTCATCTGCTACTATCGGAAATTCTTTTTCTGAAAATAATCCTTCACCAACTAAAATTACATTCTTACTTTTTAATTGATCTTTAACTCTATCTAAATATAGTTTAGTTAATTGTGCAGTATATGGTCCTCTAAAATTAAATACTAATATTATATTATCTACATCATTTAGGTTTTCTGCCTCAAATGGTGTATCAATATTAATACATTTACAATTTAGTTTATTTGAAATTATATTTGCAATTTTTTTGCGCTACCATGAAATGTTTCATAAGTTACTATCGTATTATTCATATTTCCTCCTTAAAACTTATCATTTTTATAACAACTTAATTATAACACAATTTTTTATTATAAGCGAGAGGTCTATTAAGTTCATTCCATTCAGTTTTTTTGTATCAATAATTCCTTAAAAACACATAAGGCTTAAACACACATTACACGTATGCGTTCACGTTTAGACAAAGAAAAAACCATATAAAATGGTTTATAATTCATAAATGGTGATCGGTACGGGAATGTAAATTGCTATTTTAAAAAAATCGTTGAAAATAAAGGTCTAATGCCATATTTAGTTAAAAAGCAAGAGATTTCGTGTTACTGTTTTATCATTTTTTGTTACTGTTTATTTTGATAATTTTAACAAATAGTAACCAATTACAAGACCAAACTACAAGGCCAAAAATTCTTTAGCCAAAAAAATAGTTAGATTTTAATTCTAACTATTTTTTATAAATTTATTTTTGGTTTAATTTCATTTTCTTCTAGGTGAAATCCAGAATATGTTCTTTCATTTTTTGGTGTATATGCGTTTGATAAAATAAATTTATTGTTATTAAATGATTTACCACTTATGAAATCTTTATACTCTTCTTCTGTTAATTTATATAAAGCTGGATAAAGTATATTTTCTGAATTGTATTCAAAAAATTCTGGATTGATAACATCATAAATTAAGTAAATTCTATCGCCTTTACTATTTATATGAGAAAGACATAAAAACGCATGTCCCCCTGTTATTCCATCCATGCTTAATAAACCATTTAAATACATAATATCTTCTTTAAATAATCCTAATTTATTTAACATTAATAAAACGTTATTGGCTACAGAAACTTTTTCTGCACACTCAGCTACTCCAACACCTTTTAATTGTGATAAACTACATATTCTATCAAATTCTATATCAGTTTTATTACCATTTTGCAAATAATACACTTCTCTATTTATTTCAGAATTTCTAGTACCAAAATAAAAATTTAACTGGTTTTGTAAAATATTTAATACTTTTATAACATAATCGAAAGATGAAATATCTTCGTTGTTATAATTTATTTTATTAATTACATTTTGTAATAATTCAAACATACCATTCTTATCTATTGAAAAAAAGTAAGATTCAGCAAACACATTTATTAAATCTTTTGGCTTAAATATTCCTTTTTTCTGAGATATTGGTCCTTTAAATTCTAATTGTTCAATTTGACACAATTCATCATATGCTTTTTCTATATTCATATATTTTCACCTATTATTAATTTATATAGAATTCTTTTTTCATCATTTCATACATTTTCATTCTTTCTTCTTCAGTATAAGGATCTTTTTGAGAATTAAATCTACTTAAGCTCCATTTCCAAAAATTATATCCAAAATGTCTATCTTTATATATTTTACCGAATAATTTTAATTCATTCTTATATCTAGGTACAAAATGATAATGTACTTGCGGTTTTTCGTTATCCCTATAAGCATTATTCATTAAACAGCAAAAATTAAACATAGTAGCTCCAAACACTTTTTTACATACTCTTTCAAGTTCTTTTTCTAATAAACCTAATTCTTGCCATGCTTCTGATGACAATTCACTTAATGATTCCTTATCGCATCCTATTATACAATATCCAGGATGATCCTGACACCAACTTCCAAAAATTACATTCCAATATTTTCCTTTATATAATTCCATAAAAACTCCTATCTATATCATCTTATATTTACATTATATCATACTTTCTTTAGATAAGCGAGAGGTCGAATTATTTTATTTAGCATTAACACACCACGCATACATTCACTAATTTATTTTCGGCCATATTAAAAAGTTCAAAAAAAATAGAGTTACAAGACCAAAAACAAGACCAAAGTTATTTAGGCAAAATAAAAACCCTTTAAAAATAAAGGGTTAATCGACATATGGTGACCGGTACGGGATTCGGACCCGTGAATGCATGCGTGAAAGGCATGTGTGTTAAGCCGCTTCACCAACCGGCCATATTTTAATAAGATGGTGGGCCTGAATGGACTTGAACCATCGACCTCACGCTTATCAGGCGTGCGCT
This sequence comes from uncultured Bacilli bacterium, assembly GCA_944363855.1. Taxonomy (GTDB): domain Bacteria; phylum Bacillota_I; class Bacilli_A; order RF39; family UBA660; genus UMGS1613. The sequence goes on along the minus strand of CALVVM010000006.1, from coordinate 7,705 downwards.
CTAACCAGCTGAGCTACAAGCCCATCAAAAAGATATGACTATATAAGTATATCCTACTTTTTGTATTTTGACAATACTTTTTTCAAAAATTTTTCATTTTTTTGAAAAAAGTACTAAAAAACAGCTGATTTAGCGCACACTTTTACCTATTATATCAGTATTGCAAATAAAAAGAAACAATTATTTGTTTCTTAACGATTTAAACATTTTCTTCCACATACCAGTAGATGAATAGTTTAAAATACCTACTTTATATATTCTAATTCCATATTTAATTAATAGATAATTTGTTATTATCATAATTATAGTAGATATAATTACTTCAACTACACCTATTTGTCCCATCACAAGTAATGACGGTGAAAGAATAGCTGAAATTAATGGAAAGAATGATAATACCTTAATAAATATTGATCCTTCAAACATTCCTGCTATCATAGATAAATAATATCCTACAAGTAAAATTATTACTATAGGGCCTTGTACTTGTTGATAATCTTCTGCATTAGTTGTCATGGAAGCTAATATTCCTGCTATTAACGAATACGCAACAAAAGTAAGTATCATAAGTATTATTGTAAATATAAGAAGTGGTACTAACTTATCACCTAATACTCCATTGGCTAATGTACTTAGTATATTTGATACTTCTGTACCTATTCCATTTATTATGTTATCTCCACCTATTAGTTTTCTTACGCCAAGACCTATCATCGCATATGTAACCATTAAAACTACTTGCATAAATATAAATAAATTATTAGCTATTATTTTAGAAGCAAAATGAGTTTTAGGGGATACATTAGAAATTATTATTTCCATGCTTTTTGTAGATTTTTCATCGTTTACTTCAGTTCCTATAAATTGTATTAAAAATATAGTTAACATAAAGAATGGTAATATAATTACTGGAAATACAGTAGTTACTATCATCTCCATATTTTCATCTTCTGTTTTAACACTTTCATCCAATATAACTCTATCTATTTCAACACCATGTAATATTTTATTATATTGCTCTTCTGTAAGTCCTATCGAACTTAAAGTATACATGCTAGTTGTAGTATTTAAAGCTCCACTTATAATTTGGTAATCATAGGTATCAAGTGTTGATAAAGAAATTAATTTTGCATTTATTTCATTATTTTCATCATAAAAAATTTCAATCAATATAGAGTTATTTTCTTCATTTTTTATTGTTTCAATTATTTCATCAGATGATTTATCTGTTATTTCAATTTCATAATTAGATTCTTCTGTACCATATAAATTGGTTACATAAATATTTAATGCTTCTTCAAATGAAGGTGCAATTACTCTAGTTTCATCAGTTATATATATTTTTGTATTTGTATCAAAATCTCCACCAAAACTTGTTATTATACTATCAAGATTTATAAGACCTATTATAAGTAAACCAATAACTATGTTAGCAATCAAAAACCATTTTGATTTAATCTTTTTCTTTAAACTAATATTTATTAAAAAATTTAATTTACTTCTCATATGATTCACCTACTTTAGAAATAAATATTTCATTTAAACTTGGTTCTTCAACTACAAACTTAGTTATATTTTCACATTTACTAATATATTTAAATACACTATCTACTACATCCTTATTTGATATTTTAACTTCATATTGTAAAGAATTTTCTATAACTTCTTCAACACCACTAATCTTTTTTAATTTTTCTATATCAATATTACCTTTTATAATGATGTTTTTTTTCATATAACTTTCTTTTATCTCTTTTATATTACCAGATAAAACAGATTTACCATTAACTAAAACTACTAACTTTTTACAAAATAATTCTACGTGGTCCATTCTATGGGATGAAAATATTATAATGCTTCCTTTTTTAGATAGATTTAATATTTCTTCTTTAAATAATTCTATATTGAATGGATCAAGTCCTGCAAATGGTTCATCTAATATAAGTAATTTAGGCTCATTTAATATAGCTGTAATAAATTGTATTTTTTGTTGATTACCTTTAGATAATTCTTTTATCTTTTTATTCTTATATTCTTCTATACCAAATTTTTTTAATAATTTATCTAATCTTTCAATTATTAAATCGTCACTCATGCCTTTTAAAGCACCAAAATATATTGCTTGTTCTTTTACTGTAAGTTTTGTAAGTAAACTTCTTTCTTCAGTTAAAAAACCTATATCATCAGTAACTGAATAATTAATTTCTTTTCCATCTAAAGTAATATTACCTTCAGTTTTATCAAGTAGTCCCATAATCATTCTAAATGTTGTAGTTTTACCAGCTCCATTAACTCCTAAAAGTCCAAATATTTCTCCTTTGTTTACGGTAAAAGACAGTTTGTCAACTGCCTTAAAGTCACCATAATATTTTGTTACATTTTCTACCTTTAACATAAAATCACCTTAAAATAATCTAATTATATCATTATAAGTTACAAGAACCATAAGTATCATTAGTAATATAAATCCTATATTGTGTATTATATTTTCTACTTTAGGATTTATTCTACTACCTTTTATTTTTTCTATTATAATAAATAATATATGTCCACCATCAAAAGCTGGGAGTGGTAAAAAGTTAATAAAACCTACATTTATACAAATTAGAGATAGAAGAGATATTACACTACTAAATCCTGCTCTACCGGCATCTCCTACTACACTAAATATTCCAACAGGTCCAGACAACATATTTAAACTAATATCACCAGTAATTAAATATAATACTGTAAATACCATTTGTTCTACTGTACTAAAGAATTTTAAACAAGCATATTTAAGTGCTCCAAAGAATCCAGTTACTTTTTCTCCCGTTATATAAAAACCGTAACTATAGCCTAATAATTCATCTGCTTTATTTTCTTTTACTGTTACTTTAACTTCTCTTGTTTTACTATTCTTATCTTTTAAAGTTAATAACATTTCTTCCTTTGCCTTATATAATTCATTTAAAAGTTCTAAGTTGTTTGTTATTTTAGTACCATTAACTGAAACAATAGTATCTCCAACACTAACTTCTTTTAAACTAGATTTAGAAATTTTTACATTATTTACTTCAAATCCAAAATCTTTTTTGTATGGTAACCCATTTTTACCTAAAGCAATTGGATAAACGTCAATTTCTTTTTCATTACCTTTAGAATCTTCTACAACCATAGTAAAATCCTTATCTGATACTATGGTTAATTCTAAAGCTAGTTTGTCATAATTATTTACAAAATGACCATCTACTTCTACAATCTTATCATTATTGTTTAAGTTTTTGATTGTACTACCATCTATATAAATATTATTTACACTCACATCATTGAATAAGCCTAAGAAAAACAAAAATACAAAAGCAAGTATAAAATTCATCATTACACCTGCTACCATAATCATAAATCTTTGAAAAGCAGTTTTAGATCTTAAACTTTTTTCTATAGGCATATTTTTATCTTCTTCTACTTCTTCACCAGCCATTTGAACAAATCCACCTATAGGTAAAAGACGAATACAATAATTTGTTTCATCATTTTTTCTATTAAACTTAAATAACTTTGGACCCATTCCTATGGAAAATTCATATACATAAACTCCGTACCTTTTAGCAAACATAAAATGCCCTAATTCATGTATAAATACTGTTATCCCAAGTATTAAAATAAAATATATAATTGTCATCATTAATTATCACCTTTTTATAAAATATTTACAAAGAATGTAAAAGCTAACATCACAAATATAATACTATCTAATCTATCTAATACACCACCATGTCCTGGCATAATATTAGAAAAATCTTTTACATTGTATTTTCTTTTAATTGCTGAAAAGAATAAATCACCAAATTGACCTACTAAACTTAAGAATAGTACTACAATCGAAACAGCAAATATAGGGGCTTCTTGATTTATTACTGTTAAATAATAAACAGTACAAACAAAGGTGCCAACTAAACTACCTATAATTGTACCTTCCCAAGTTTTCTTAGGAGAAATAACTTCTAATAATTTATTTTTTCCTACTAACATACCACCAAAATAAGCGAATGAATCAGTAATAATTGTTATTAAAAATAAGAATACTACTAAGTCTAATCCTTTTGTCCTATACATTGAAAATAAAGACATAGAAAATCCTAAAAAGAATACTCCGCCTAATAAATAAAATGCATCCTTTATATTATATACTTTTTCATTGTGATATAAAACTACTGGCATTAATAAAGTTAAGAAAAGTCCTGCAACCATTCTATAATCAAAACTAAAATCCATATTACCATTTAAAGTACATCCAAAATAAAGAAGCGTTATCATAATATAAGCCACAAGTCTTATAAAATCAGGGAATTTTTTTTCTTTTTCTTTAACTTTCATAAACTCTCTTAAACCTTGTAAGGTTAAAATATAGAAAGCTAAATTAAAAGATAATCCTCCTATAATAAAAATAGGTATAAAGATTGCAAATGCTACTACAGCACTTATTACTCTTTGTTTCATATAATCACATCCTATATATAATTATAATATATTAAAGAAGTTATTACAACAAAAAAATAAAAAAAATTAGATTACTCTAACTTTTATAATTTGATTACTGAAATTGTGATTACTGTATAAATGTCAATAAACTATCATCGCAAGTTTATATTAATCTTCCTAGATTGGTTTCAGATAAAAAACTGTAGATACATCAAAAAAGGATAATTACTTATCCTTTAAAAACTTCTTTAATACTCTAGATAATTCTACTTTATCTATTGGTTTAGAGATATAATCGTTAAAACCACTTGCTATATACTTTTCTTTTTGTCCTTCCATAGCATCTGCAGTAAGTACTACTATTGGTGTATTAAAGTTCTCTATTTCTTTTAATTTATTCATAGTAGTTGTACCATCTAATCCAGGCATCATTTGATCCATTAATATTAAATCAAAATTATTTTGTTCTTTAACAAGATCTATGCATTCTTCTCCACTTTCTAAAAGTGTGATATCAAGTTCATATGCTGTTAATAATCTATTTGTAACTTTTAAGTTTAATTTATTGTCATCCACTATTAAGACTTTTTTACCTTTTAAACTAAACTCTTCAGCAATCTTATTATTATGCATCATTTCTCTTACTTTGTTATCTTCAACTATTTTTTGCATAAATGTAGTTGTAACTTTAGTAAATTCTCCTACTTTACTTTCTATTTCAAATTTACCGTCTAATACTTTCATTAAGTTTTTAACTGCACCTATACCTTTATTAGAATTATCATTCATAATAGTATTTAATTTATCCTCTTCAATACCACTACCAGTATCTATTACTTCTACTATTAGTTTAACATTATTATTTATTTTTTCTCCTCTGACATTTATATCAATAACACCTTCATCAGTATATTTAATAGCATTATTTATTATTTCATTTAAAGCTTTTACTATTCTTCTAGCATCACCAAATAATATAACAGGTAGATTATTATCCATATTTATATTAATTTTAATAGGTTTTTCTCCTTTATATTCTTTAGCATTAATTTCTATTCTTTTAAACATCTTTAAAAGACTATACTCTATTTCATTTTTTTGTATAATTCTTTTTTCTATTTTAGATGTATCTAATAAATCATCTATTATGTGTACCATTTCATTTGATGAATCATTAATATTTTTTATATCTTCTTTAACACTATCATTTAGAGATTGGTGTAATAAAGAATCACTTAGTCCAACTATATTAGTTAGAGGTGTTCTTATTTCTCTAGATATTGTAGAAATTAATTCTGTTTTAGTTTTATTCATTAATTTAGCATCATTTAAAGCATTTTGTAACATCACATTTTGTTCTCTAATACTCTCAGCACTTTCAGTTACATTTTTAGTTAAAATTGAAACTACATTTTTTTGTCTATTAGTTATAAAGAATATTGTACTTTCAAGCCATGTATTATTTTTAACTTCATTACCCATTCTATATCTAATAGCAATGCTATCTAATTCATATTTAGTAAAGTGTTCTTTTAATGTTTCTATATTTAAATTAGAATAAACTAATTCCCTATCACTTTCATTTATATACTCTAAAAGTTTATTTAACTCTTCTGTATATTTACCACGTTTTTCTTCACCAAAATATAAATTATCTTTTTTAAAATATTTTAATTCATAAGAATTGAGTGTTAAATTTATATTCATTTCTAAATCATAAGATTTAGTAGTTATTTGATTTAAAATACTTTCATGAGACTTTATATCAGCAGCTTGTGATATTAGAAGGTGTTGGCGTTTATGTTCTTTTGTAGCATCTAATATTCTTATAACAAAATATTCTTCATTCTTTTCTTTATAAATAAATATTTTAACCTTTACCCACATTTCATGATTATATTTAGGGTTATCATACGCAACCATCTGACTTACGTACTCTGTATTTCTATCCCAACTATGTATTTCGTTTTTTATTGTAGGTATATTAATCTCTCTAAATACTATATCTTCAAGACTTTTATTACCTATACTTATCCCTAATACTTCTTCAACATTTTTTGATAAGTATACTACTTTTTTACTTTTAGCATGCACTAATATATAGACAGAATCTGGACTTTGTACTAAAGAATTAAATAATTTATCTTTAGAAGTAAAATCTGTTTTATTTATTTCTAAAGCAAACTTTAGTATTATTATTCCAGTAACAAATATTAAGAATAACATTATATAATCTAAAATTACATTTTCATTAAAAATATCTGTAAAAATACTTAATGTGGAATATATTAAAACCACTACTACTGATATGCTTATTATTATCCCTTTTTTATCTTTCATAACTACCTCCTAGTCTAAATACATTATAACATAGTTTTAATAATTTGTATATAAAAGAAAAAATGTATTTTGACCATTTTTTTAAGGTCGCATTTTGCGACCTTAAAGAAATTACTTTTTTCAATTCAAGTTTTGTTAATTAAAAACAAAATTCTTCAGGAAATCTTTCTATATTTCTTTTAACCAGTTCATTAATTCTCTTTGTTTCATAACCATATAACTTAGCGACATCACTGTCTAACATAACTTGCTTATCCCTAATATTATAAATTAAGTTTTCTATTTTTATTTCGTCCAACATAACTACTCCTCTCAGTAATTACATTATTATCATATTTCAAAAGTTAAATCAAAAAGCAGTTTTTATCATTCTGTATAAAAAAATCAACAAGAATTATTCGTTTTAAACAAATATCAAAAGAAACTGCATAAAAAACTTAACAATTTTACAAAAACTATAAAAACTAAAAAAATAAGTCAAAAGACTTATTTTAATCTATTATTTACATTAGCATAATACTGTTTACCTAAATTAACTAATCTTTTAGTCATTTCTCCACCAACAGTACCGTTTAATCTACTTGATGTATCTGCACCTAATTGTATTCCAAGTTCTCTAGCAACTTCGTATTTTAAATTTTCAACAGCTTGCTTAGATCCAGAAACTACTAATTTATTTGCGTTGTTCATATATCTCACCTCGTTATTATTATTTGTAAAAAATAATTTGTTAGTATGAGAGTTTCTTCCAACTAGTATTTACTTGACTTCTAATTTCTACTATTTATATTATTTAGTATTTAGAGAACAAAAGTCAAAATAAATTTTGACCTGCCTAACTTCGCAGTTAGGCTTTTCTACTTCACTAAAGTTTTTACTTCTCCATAGACCAGTTTCGGAT
>CALVVM010000005.1 GCA_944363855.1 uncultured Bacilli bacterium | reverse complement strand
TGAATATTCTAACGGAATTGTTGAAGGTACTAATAATTTAATTAAACAAATTAAGCATACTGCTTGTGGTTATAGAAAATTTAAACATCTAAAAGCTAGAATTATGTTAATTAAAGGATTACTAAATCCTATTAAAGCATAATAAAAGAGAACTAAATTTTAGTCCTCTTTGCCGATTCGTTTATCATTAGTTTTTGGTTCCACCAACACTACTTGACATTGAACCTAAAATAATAATTACTTTACACTTATTTACTTACTAAATTTATAAAACTATTAGGTATATCAATATCTATAACAATCTTTTCTTTAGTTTTTGGATGGATAAATTCTAAAGTATTAGCAACTAAAGCCATTCTTCTTATAGGATCTTTTTTTATACCATACTTTTTATCTCCTACAATAGGATTTCCCACATCAGCTAGTTGTACTCTTATTTGATTTTTTCTTCCTGTTTTTAAGTTTAAACTAAGCATAGTATACTCTTTATTTTCAAGAACTTTTTCATATTCAGTTATTGCAAGTTTACCATTTTTATCATTAACACTATAAGTTAAGTGTGTTTTTGTTTCTTGTAAATAACTTTTTAAAACACCTTTTTTCTTTTCTACCTTACCATTTACTACAGCAACATAATTTCTTTTAAACTTATCCCAATTATCTTGCAAATAAAACTTAGTTTTTTCATCTTTAGCAAATATCACTATACCACTTGTATCTCTATCAAGTCTATGTACTATAAATACTTTATTATTCTTATTTTTTTGTTTTGAATAATCATAAACATAACTATAAAGAGTCCTATCTTTTTCTTTATCTGTAGCAACTGTTAATAAATTACTTGGCTTATTTACAACTATTATAAACTTATCTTCATATAATATATCTAACTTTTTCTTTTTCATTATTTACCTAATCTTTCTAGTGCTTTTAGTAAACCTAATTTACCATATTCATAAGTAAGACCACCTTGTTGATAAGCGATATATGGTTCTCTTAAAGGACCATCACAAGAAAGTTCAATTGAAGACCCTTGAGTAAATGCACCTGATGCCATTATAACTTTATCTTCATATCCAGGCATATCTGATGCTTCTGGTATAGCATTTGAATCTATTGGAGAACCCATTTGAATACCTTGTGTATATCTTTTTAAATCTTCAGGATTTCCAAATATAATATTTTGTACTATATCTACTCTTTCTTCATTATACTTAGGTTCTACTTTATAACCTAATCTTTCTAACATAAAACTCGTAAGAACAGCAGTTTTCAAAGCACTTCCAACTACGGTAGGAGCCATAAATAAACCTTGTAATATAGGTTTATTCATATTTAAACTAGGACCTACTTCTTTACCTTCACCGGGTGCAGTTAATCTTTCTCCTATTAGTTCTATTAAGTCTTTTCTACCTACTACATAAGCACCATTAGGAGCAATACCACCGCCAAGATTCTTTATTAAAGAACCCACACATATATCCGCACCTACTTCTATAGGTTCTTTGGTAGTTACAAATTCACAATAACAATTATCTACCATGATTATCGCACTATTATTAACTTTTCTAATCTCTTTTATTATTCCCTTTAGTTTTTCTGTACTAATACTTTTTCTTGTAGAATACCCTTTAGATCTTTGTATATAAATCATTTTAATATCATTAAGTTTTACTCTTTCAAGTATCTTTTCATAATCAAAATCATCATTTACCAAATCTATTTCTTCATATTTTACACCAAAACTTTTTAAAGAACTATTATTATCTTTAATACCTATAACTTCGTGTAATGTATCATATGGAGTTCCACTTATACTAAACATAATATCACCAGGTCTAAGTATTCCAAATAAAGAAACAGTTAAAGCATGAGTTCCTGATATAAATTGACTTCTAACTAATGCATCTTCACTTTTGAATATATCACTATAAACACTTTCTATAACATCTCTACCTATATCATTATATCCATAACCAGTAGTACTATTGAAGTGGTATTCAGATACATTATTTTTTTGAAAAGCATCTAATACTTTTTTACTATTTAAAAATACTATATCATCTATTTTATCTAATTCAGGTTTTATAATTTTTTCTGCTTCAATTAAATCATTCATATTTATCCTCCATAACTACGACACTACCACTTTTCAAATCACTTTCTATAAGTCTTATAATTTTATGAGCTACTTCTTTAGGATCTATTAGTTGTTTTTGATCTATTCTGTCCATTTCTGCTTTCAAATACTCACTATTCATTTCTCTTATACTTTCGGTATCTACCCAATTAGGACAAATACAGTATACCCTTATATTTTCTAATTCTAAAGATAAAGACTTAGTTAAATTAATAAGACCTGCTTTACTAGCAGAATAATCCATATTTAATCTCGTATATGTATTTATTCCATCAGTAGATGAAATATTTATAATTACTCCATCATTCATAACATCACATAAGTTTTGGATTAAAAGAAATGGACTAATTAAATTAACTTGTAGTACACATCTAAACTCAGTTGTTGTTTTATCTTTAAAATCATTATCAAGTGATAAAGCAGCATTATTAACTAACACATCTATACTATCAAATTTATCTTTTATACTATTACAAAAACCATTTATTTCATCTTCATCTAATAAATCTACTTGATAAGAATAAAAATTAACACCTATAGCTTCTACCTTTTCTTTTAAAGTATAAATTTCATATGTAGAGGTATTAAATGTACCAATAATATCATAACCATCACGTGCGAGTTCTAAAGCAATTTCTCTACCAATGCCTTTCGCACATCCAGTTATTATAGCTCTTTTTTTCATAGTATCATCCCTAATCCAAGCATATTATACCATCTAAAGAACAAAAGTCAAAATAAATTTTGACCTGCCTAACTTCGCAGTTAGGCTTTTCTACTTCACTAAAGTTTTTACTTCTCCATAGACCAGTTTCGGATAGTCGCTACCCTACTTATTTTATTTTGTCAAAATTTAACTGACTTGCAGTTCGTTTAAGTATTTCTTCATATATATTTTTAATCCTTCAAACATTATATTTATACTTGAATTTATATCTCTTTCATTGTTATTGGTACAGTTTGGGCATTCCCACTTTCTTATTTTTAAATCTTTCATTTTCTTTTCTTGATATCCACATCTTGAACATATTTGACTACTTGGATAATATGTTTCTATTTGATAAAACTTTTTATTTTTCCATTTGCTTTTATATTCTAGTT
>CALVVM010000004.1 GCA_944363855.1 uncultured Bacilli bacterium | reverse complement strand
GAGCGGAAACTATAATACTCCAACACTTTTTATTTTGCAAGTTTTTTTTGGATTATAATGACTTTTCGTTAGAAATTTGGTACAATAATAATGGTGATTAAGATGGATAATGTTAAACAACGAATTGATGAATTAGTAAAAATATTAAATAAAGCTAGTTATGAATATTACACCCTTGATAATCCTAGTATTACAGATCAAGAATATGATTCTTTAATGGATGAGTTAATAAAACTTGAAACTAATAATCCATCTTTAGTAAGAGTTGATTCTCCAACTGTAAGAATAGGTGGAGAAGTTATAAGTGAATTTAAAAAAGTAACTCATGAAGTACCTATGATGAGTTTAGGTGATATTTTTAATGAAGAAGAACTTATAGATTTTGATGAAAAAGTAAAGAAAGTAGTAAGTAATCCAGAATATGTATGTGAACTTAAAATAGATGGATTAAGTGTTTCACTGATCTATGAAAATGGAAAATTAGTTAGAGCTGCTACACGTGGAGATGGAACTGTTGGAGAAGACATAACCCATAATGTTAGAACAATAAAAAATGTTCCTTTATCTTTACCTGAAGATATAGATATAGAAGTTCGTGGAGAAATATATATGCCTTTATCTTCTTTTGAAAAATTAAATGAAGAAAGAAAGGCAAAAGGAGAAAAAGAGTTTGCTAATCCTAGAAATGCTGCTGCTGGTTCAGTTAGACAGTTAGATAGTAAAATAGCAAGTGAAAGAAATCTTTCAACTTTTATGTATCACATCCCAACTCCTAAAAATTATAATTTAAAAAATCAATATGATTCTTTAGAATTTATGAAAAAATTAACTTTAACAGTTAATCCCAATATAAAGAAAGTTAATGATATAAAAGAAGTTATAGATTATATAAATTATTGGGATAAAAAGAGAAAAGAACTTCCTTATGATATAGATGGAATAGTTATAAAGGTAAATAACTATAATGATCAAGAAAGATTAGGGGTAACTGCTAAAGTACCTAAGTGGGCAATTGCTTATAAGTTTCCTGCAGAAGAAGTTTTAACTAAATTAAAAGATATAGAATTTTGTGTAGGTAGAACTGGTAAAATAACACCTCGAGCAGATCTTGATCCAGTAAGACTATCAGGTAGTATTGTTAGAAGTGCTACTTTAAATAATCAAGATTATATTAAAGAAAAAGATATAAGAATTGGTGATATAGTATCAATTAGAAAAGCAGGAGAGATTATTCCTGAAGTAGTAGAAGTAAAATTTGAAAGAAGAACTGGTGAAGAAACACCATTTAAAATGATAGAAAACTGTCCTATATGTGGATCTAAATTAGTAAAAAAAGAAGGGGAAGTTGCTTACTTCTGTTTAAATACTTATTGTGATGCAAGAAATATAGAAAGTTTAATCCATTATGCATCTAGGGATGCTATGAACATAGAAGGTTTTGGAGAAAGGATAGTAGAAGACTTCTATAATATGGGATATTTAAAAACTATAAGTGATTATTATACTTTAAAAGATTCTAAAGATGAATTGATGGAATTAGAAGGTTTTGGAGAAAAAAGTATAAGTAATTTACTTGAAAATATAGAAAATAGTAAAAATAATTCTTTAGAAAAATTGATATTTGGACTTGGTATTAAACATGTAGGAAAGAAAACTGCTAAAATACTTAGTGAATATTATAATTCTTTAGATAAATTAATGAATACGAGTATTGAAGAATTATCTACTATACCTGATATAGGAGATATAATTGCTAAAAGTATTCTAGATTATTTTAATACTGAAAAAAATATTAAACTAATAAATGATTTAAAAGATAATAATGTAAACATGACTTACATTGGTAAAGAGAAAAATATAAATGAATTATTCCTTGATAAGACTTTTGTACTTACAGGAACACTAGAAAAAATGACTAGAAATGAAGCTAAAGATTTAATAGAAACTTTAGGTGGTAAAAATACTAGTTCAGTAAGTAAAAAGACTGATGTAGTAATAGTAGGATCATCTCCTGGTAGTAAGTATGATGATGCCTTAAAACTTGGTATTACTATATGGGATGAAGATGAATTTATAAATAATAGTAGGAGGTAATAAGATGAATGAGTGGGTTGGATTTAAGGGAACTAAATGGCAAAAAGATATAGATGTTGAAGATTTTATCGTAAATAACTACCAAGAATATTTAGAAGATGATAGTTTTTTAACTGGTATAAGTAAAAAGACTTCTAAGGTATGGAATAAATGTAAAAAGTTACTTGCTAAAGAAGCTATAAGTGGAGTACTTGATGTGGAAACATTTATAATGAGTGGTATTGATAACTTTGAAGTTGGATATATAGATAGAAGTAACGAAGTTATAGTAGGTCTTCAAACAGACGCTCCACTAAAGAGAATAGTTAATCCATATGGTGGATATAGAATGGTTAAAAAATCATTAGATGCTTATGGATTCCATTTAGAAAAAGAATTAGAAGAAAGTTTCAAAGAGTTTAGAAAAACTCATAATGATGGAGTATTTGATGCTTATACTGATGAGATAAAAAAAGCAAGACATAATCATTTAATAACTGGATTACCTGATGCATATGGTAGGGGAAGAATTATTGGAGATTACCGTAGACTTGCTTTATATGGTGCAGATTTCTTAATAGATGAAAAGAAAAAAGACTTAAGTAAATTAACAGAAATAACAGATGTATCAACTATTCAACTTAGAGAAGATGTTAAAGAACAAATAAAAGCTTTAGAACTAATAAAGAAAATGTGTTCAAGATATGGATTTGATGTATCGAGACCTGCCGCTAATGCTAAAGAAGCAATACAATGGACTTATTTTGCATATCTAGCTGCAATTAAACAAAATAATGGAGCAGCTACTAGTATAGGTAGAAATACAACATTCTTTGATATATATATTGAAAGAGATATAGCTAGTGGTATTCTTACTGAAGAAGAAGCACAAGAACTTATAGATCAATTTGTAATTAAGTTAAGACTTGTAAGACACCTAAGAACTCCTGAATATAATGAATTATTTGCTGGAGATCCAACATGGGTAACTGAATCTATAGGTGGTATGTTAGATAATGAAAAATCATTAGTAACTAAAACATCTTATCGTATGCTTAATTCACTTAATAATATAGGTGAATCAGCAGAACCTAACTTAACAGTTTTATGGAGTAAAAAGTTACCAGATAATTTCAAAAAGTTTGCAAGTAAAATGTCAATTAAGACACATACTTTACAATTTGAAAATGATGATTTAATGAGACCAATATATGGTAATGATTATGCAATTAGTTGTTGTGTATCTGCTTTAAAACTTGGTTATCAAACACAATTCTTTGGAGCTCGTATCAATTTTGTTAAAGTATTATTATATGCTTTAAATGGTGGTAGAGATGAAATAACTGGAGATTTAGTTATTGAAGGTATAGATGAACTTGAAGGAGAATACCTAGATATAGATGAAGTATTAAAACAATTTGATAAAGTTTTAAAGAAAACTGTAAAAATATATGTTGATGCTTTAAATATAATTCACTATATGCATGATAAATATGCTTATGAAAGTAGTCAAATGGCTTTCTTAAATACTAATTTAGAATATTTAATGGCATTTGGACTTGCTGGTATTTCAATTGTTACTGATTCTTTTTCAGCAATGCAATTCGGACATGTAAGAGTTAAAAGAGATGATAGAGGATTAACTAATGCATTTGATGTTGAATTTGATTATCCAAGATATGGAAATAATGATGATAGAGTAGATGCAGTTGCTAAAAACTTAGTAAAAAGAGTTTATAGAGAACTTAAAAAACATCCTTTATATAAGAATGCAGTTCCAACTTTATCATTATTAACAATTACATCTAATGTAGTTTATGGTAAACATACAGGAGCTACTCCAGATGGAAGAAAATCAGGTGTACCATTCTCACCAGGAGCAAATCCATCACAAGGAGCAGATAAAAATGGTGCTTTAGCTTCACTTTCATCAGTTGCTAAAATACCTTATAAAGATTGTTGCCAAGATGGTGTATCTAATACATTCTCAATAGTTCCTAACGCTTTAGGTAATGATGAAGAAGCAAGAATAGATAATTTAGTTAAGATACTTGATGGATATTTTAATAGTGGCGCACATCACTTAAATGTAAATGTACTTGATAAAGATTTACTTATAGATGCAATGCATAATCCAAATAAATATCCAAATCTTACAATAAGAGTATCTGGGTATGCAGTTAACTTTAATAAATTAACTCAGGAACAAAAAGAAGAAGTTATAAGTAGGACTTTCCATGAACAAGTTTAAAAGTGGATATATTCATTCTATAGAAACAATGGGACTTGTAGATGGACCTGGTATAAGAGTAGTAGTATTTATGCAAGGTTGTCCACTTAGATGTTTATTTTGTCACAATCCAGAAACATGGAATAAAAAATCAAATAATAAAATGACATCTAAAGAAATAGTAGATGAAGTTAGAAAATATAGACCATATATAGAAAAAGATGGTGGAGTAACTTTCTCAGGCGGAGAACCATTACTTCAAACTGAATACTTACTTGAAATGTTAAAGATGTGTAAAGATGCAGGACTACATACTTGTATAGATACATCAGGAACAGGATATAATAAAGAATATTTAGATGAAGTATTAAAATATACAGATTTAGTTATATTAGATATAAAAGCCATAGATGATATCGGTTATAAAGAAATGACAGGTAAAGAAATGATTGAGTTTAATTACTTTGTAGAAATATTAAATAAAAGTAATAACAAAGTATGGATAAGACAAGTAATAATACCTAATATAAATGATAATGAAGAATATATTTTAAAATTAAAAAAATATATTAAAAAAATTAAAAATATAGAAAAGAAAGAATTACTTCCATATCACTCAATGGGTATAGAAAAATATAAAAAATTAAAGCTAAAATATAGGTTAATAGATACTTTAGATATGGATAAAGAAAAGTGCAAAAAATTAGAAGAATTATTGAACAAGTAATTCTTTTTTTGCTATAATATTTATAGGGGGATAGTATGGAAGATAAATTTACAGATGAAGAAATAAAAAAAGCATTAGAACAAGCTGATGCTAATATAAGTTTTGAAGAAGTTATAATACCAAATTTAGTAAATACTAATAATAAAGTATTAAGAAAGGAATTAAAAAATGAACGAAATACAAGACCAAATTAATTGGGATTCATATTTAATACCTGGTAGTAATGTACTTAAAAATAAATTAGGTATTACAAATTATGATGAATTAAAAGAAATAGAAAAAAATATAGTTAGAAAAAAACTTGCTTATCTATATCTAAAACCAATAAATGGTAATTTTGATACAAACCATCTTTTAAATATTCATAAGTTTATATTTGATGAAATATATCCTTTTGCTGGAGAGTTTAGAATATGTTCTATGCAAAAGACTACAATGTTTTGCAATCCAAAAGAAATAGAAAATCATTTAAAAGAAATACTAATTGAAATGAATAATGTATTTAGTGAAGATATTACATCAATTCAAGAGTTTGCTTTTAAACTAGGAAGTTATTATTATGATTTAATTTATGTACATCCTTTTAGAGAAGGTAATGGAAGAAGTATTAGAGTATTCATAAGAGATTTTGTAGTAGAAAAAAGTAAAAATATGTCTTGTGGACCACTTGATTTAGATTATACTAAAATAGATAGTGCAAACTTATTTATGGGAACAGCTAATAGATATATTTATCCTAGTATGATAGAAGTAGAGTTTATGAAAGGTTTAGTACAATTAGAAAAAAATAAAACGAAATAGTGTTTAAAAAACATTATTTTTTTATTATAATTTTTTATAAAAAGATAATAATAAAAAAATAGAACTGCTTTATATAACTATTGCTTATTAGAAACAAAGGAAGGTGGTGAAAGAATGAAGAAAGGTTTTACGTTAATAGAATTATTAGCTGTAATCGTAATTTTGGCAATCATCGCATTAATTTCAACACCAATTATTCTAGGAATAATCAATGATGCGAAAAAAGAAAGTAATGAAAGAAGTGCTGAATTGTATGCATCATCTGTAAGAAATGCAATAGCATCATATCAGTTAACAAATCCAAATGCCCCAACATCATTTGAACAATTAGAAATAGAATATGATGGGAATGTAGTGTGTGCAACAGAAGAACTATATGAAGATGGAAGTTTCTATATAGCAGATTGTACAGTAAATGGAGTTGAAGTAGACTACACATATGGTGAACAACAAATAACACAACAAACTAGATACTATAGCTGGAGTTCTGAAAATGTAGGTGGAGATTTACCAAGTGATGCTAAACCTACAGTAGCAGAATTAAATCCGAGTTATCCAGTTTACTTAGGTCTTGATGTAGAAGATGGAAAGGTATCAGCAGCTTATGCTTATTTTACAAGAAACGATGTAGAATACTGTTTAAAACCTAATGATTTTGCTACAAGCAAAGAAATCATAGAAGATGCATATGCAGATGTAGTAGATACAGATGCCTGCACTTTTAGTGATGCCGACTCTTACTGCTACGCTGATGGCTTGCGTGCGTATATGTATACGGATGGCAATGTCCTTGCGGGTGCCGGTAGTGTGTACTGCCGTGTCGATTCCGGTGGCCGCTTCGCGTGCAGTGAGTAATAGTTGTTGTGGCTGCCCACACATCTAAGGATCTAGAATCCTAAATCTGCCTATGGCAGATTTGCCGTGCCGCAGAAGAGTGTAGGCACAAAAAAACTAGTCGGTGCCTCTTTAGGGGCACTGACAACGGGTTATAAATGTTAAAATAAAAACTGATAAAAATGTCAAAGTTAAAAGTTGATAATTTTTATCAGTTTTTTAGTATAATGATATACTTATATTATCTCATAATAAGAAGGAGTTGATAT
>CALVVM010000003.1 GCA_944363855.1 uncultured Bacilli bacterium | reverse complement strand
ACTTAAACGAACTGCAAGTCAGTTAAATTTTGACAAAATAAAATAAGTAGGGTAGCGACTATCCGAAACTGGTCTATGGAGAAGTAAAAACTTTAGTGAAGTAGAAAAGCCTAACTGTGAAGTTAGGTAGGTCAAAATTTATCTTGACTTTTGTTCTGTATCAAAGAATAATTCGTTTTTTATAGGATAATAAGTTAAATAAGCAAAGACTATATATGAAATAATAATAAGTACAAAAGAAACAATATTTAATTTATCAAAGTCTTTAGATTTTAATATTTTATAACTTATGACCTGAGATATAATGATTGCTACTAACATAATTCCAATAGTAATAACCATATTTTGACCTATCTTATAATAAACAGGTAAAAACATTGCTAAATATATTGGGATAATAGTAAAAGCTGTTATAAATAAAGAAGTAAAGAAATTATTATATTTTATATTAAACTTTTGAAGTATTATATAATCAATTATTCCATAGAAAATAACCGCACTAAATATTAGTTTCATGTGTTCCCAAATAGATTCATTTACTGGGAAGAATATTGAAGTTATACTACTAGGTACCCAACCATATAAAAAGTGAAATAAAAAACAAAGTAAAAATATACCTATAGTACTTATAATTTTTGATTTTTTTAATGTCATAAAAAACTCCTTTCTATTTATAATAATAAATAGTGATAAAATGAAAATTAGATTAGGATATGCATGTGTACCTGTTACTATTGATGAAACATCTTCTCATACACTCACCTTTACTAACTATAAAAAGTTAGGGAATAAAGCTAATGAGAAGTTAGATAGTGTTATTAAAAGTAATTTTGAGTCATTAGAAAAAATATTAAAATATAATATTAGAAATGATATTACATTTTTTAGAATGACATCTGAACTTATTCCTTTAGTAAGTCATCCATTAGTAGAATATGATTTTATAAATCAATATAAACCTTATTATAAAAAAATAGGAGATGTAATAAAAGAAAATAAGTTAAGAGTAGATATTCATCCTAGTGTTTATACTGTTTTAAATAGTGTGAATGAAGAAGTAGTTGCTTCTACAATTAATATACTCGAATTTTATCAAAAAATGTATAAAGTGATGGACATTAAATCTAAAATAGTATTACACATAGGTAGTAAAGTAGGCGGTAAAAGACTAGGTATTAAAAGATTTATAGATAACTTTACTAAATTAGATAAAGATTTACAAAAACTTATAGTAGTAGAAAATGATGATAAAAGTTATAATATTAGAAATGTTTTAAGTTTATGTGAAAAGTTAAATATACCTATGGTTTTAGATTACCACCACTTCAAAGTAAATAAAAATAATGAAAAGATAGAAAATTATATAGAAAGAATATTTAATACTTGGAAAGATGAAGTTCCTAAAATACATTTTTCTTCTCCAAAAGATAAAAAGAATAAAAGAAGTCATAATGATTATATAAATGTAGATGATTTTATTGATTTTATAGAGAAAATAAAGTTTACAAAAAGAGATTTTGATGTTATGATAGAGGCCAAGAAAAAAGACGAGGCTTTATTTAAATTAATAAGAGAGTTAAAGTACAAAACTGACTATAAAATAGAGAAAAATACACTTTTTTTATAAAAATTGCACGAAAAAAAAGGAAATTTGATTTTTTTGTCGTTTATTATTAGTAGAGACATTGGAAGTGATAGTATGAAAATAGATAATAATACTTTAAATGAGATAAGAAATAACTTAGATATAGTAGAAATTATTTCTAATTATTTACCACTCACTTCTAAAGGTAAAAACTATTTTGGAGTATGTCCATTCCACGATGATCATTCTCCAAGTATGAGTGTCTCTAAAGAAAAACAAATATATACTTGTTTTAGTTGTGGTGCGACAGGAAATGTATTTAAGTTTATACAAGATTATGAAAATATAAGTTTTCTTGAAGCAGTAAAAAAATGTGCGGATATCGCACATATACATGTAGACATAGGACAAGCTAGAGAAAAAAATAAACATCAAGAGTTATATGATATTTATGAATTAAGTCAAAAGTTTTATCAAAATAATATAAATACTGAACTAGGTAAGAAAGCAAAAGAGTATTTAAAAAATAGACAACTAAATGAAAATATTATTAAAGAGTTTGGTATAGGTTTATCTTTAAATGAAAAAGATATGTTAACTAAATTATTAAAGTCTAAAAAGTATGATGATAAAACATTACTTAGAAGTGGATTAGTAAATGAAAATAATTATACATTAAATGATGTATATAGAAATAGAATTATGTTTCCTTTATATGATTTGAACGGAAAAGTAATTGGATATAATGGTAGAGTTTATAATGGGGAAACTGAAAATAAATATGTAAACTCTAAAGAAACGGATATATTTAAGAAAAGAGAACTTTTATATAATTATCACAAGGCTAAAGATGAAGCTAGAAAAAAACATCAAATAATACTTATGGAAGGTCCTATGGATGTCATTAGGGCACATACAATTGGAGTAAAAAACTGTGTAGCAACTCTAGGTACTGCATTTGGTAAAGAACAAGCTATGTTAGTTAGAAAATTATCTACTAATGTTATACTTTGTTTTGATGGAGATGATGCAGGATTAAAAGCTACTAAGACAGCTATAGTAGAATTAGAAAAACTAGGTATTACTCCTAAAATAGTAAGATTAGAAAATAATAGTGATCCAGATGATTACATTATAAAAAATGGTAAAGATGCATTTATAAATAAAATAAATAATCCAATGAATATAATGGAGTTTAAAGAATCATTATTAAAGAGTGAATATAATTTAAATAATACAGAAGAACTTGCAAGTTACATTAATACTATGATTAAAGAAATAGATAATATAGATGATGATATTTTAAGGGAAGTTAGTATTAATAAACTTAGCAAAGAAACTGGAGTAGATATAGATTTAATTAAAAGTAAATTAACTGAAAAAGAAACGGTTAATATAGAAATTAAACCTAAGAAAGAAATAAAAAAATTAAATAAATATACTAAATCTGAACAATATTTAATTTATTATATGTTACAAAGTAATGATGTAATTAAAATGTATCAAAAGAAAATTACTCATATGCCAACTGAGGTATATAGACATTTAGCTTTTCAAATAGATATGTTTTATAAAGAACATGGTTTTATCAATAGTGCAGATCTTATCACTTACTTAAAAGATGATACAGAATCTATAAAAGCTTTAGGAGAAATAACTAGTTTAAATCTTCCTAGTGAAATAAATTATGAAACTATTGAAGACTATTTAAATAATATAAGAGAATATAATGAAAAAAATCAAACTAATATATATAAAAATAAATTAAAAAGTGAAATGGATTACAAGAAAAAGTTAGAACTTGCTAATAAAGCACTTGAAATCAAAAGAAGGAGAGAAGAAAATGATAGGTGAAATAAAAACTTTTGAAGAAAGAAAAAAAAAATTAGTTAAAATTGGTAAAGAAAAAGGTTATATAACATATGAAGAATTAGCTTTTGCTTTAAAAGGATTAGATTTAGATGCAGATAGTTTAGATGATTTATATAATGCCTTTAATGAAAATAATATTGCTGTAGTATCTGAAACTGATCAAGGTGATGATAGTGGAGATAAGATATTACTTGATGATAATGCATTAACTAAGGATTTAACTATAAATGATCCAGTTAGAATGTATTTAAAAGAAATAGGTCAAATAAAACTTTTAACTTTAGCGGAAGAAAGTGAACTTGCAGATAGAATAGTTGCAGGTGATGAAGCAGCTAAAAATATACTTGCTGAAGCAAACTTACGTCTAGTTGTTAGTATTGCTAAAAGATATGTAGGTAGAGGAATGTTATTCTTAGACTTAATTCAAGAAGGTAATATTGGACTTATGAAAGCTGTAGATAAATTCGATGTTACTAAAGGATATAAGTTTTCTACATATGCTACATGGTGGATTAGACAAGCTATAACTAGAGCTATAGCTGACCAAGCAAGAACTATTCGTGTTCCAGTACACATGGTTGAAACAATAAATAAACTTGCAAGAGTACAAAGACAATTAACTCTAGAACTAAATAGGGAACCAAGCGAAGAAGAACTTGCTAAAAAAATGGGTACTACTGTAGAAAAAGTTAGAGAAATCTATAAAATTAGTCAAGATCCAGTAAGTTTAGAAACTCCAATAGGAGAAGAAGATGATTCTCATTTAGGAGATTTCATCAAAGATGAAAGAAACTTAAGCCCTGAAGAATTTGCTACTAACGAAATGTTAAAAGATGAAATATCACAAGTTCTTGAAACATTAACTGAAAGAGAAGAAAAAGTAATTAGACTTAGATTTGGTCTTGAAGATGGTAAACCAAGAACTTTAGAAGAAGTTGGCCAAATGTTTGGGGTAACAAGAGAAAGAATTAGACAAATAGAAGCAAAAGCTTTAAGAAAATTAAGACATCCATCTCGTTCAAGAAAATTAAGAGATTATATGGGTGACTAATGATTTTATCAAAAAGATTACAAGCAGTAGCTACTTTAGTAGATATAAAATCTAGAGTAATAGATGTAGGGTGTGATCATGCATACTTAGACATCTATCTAACTCAAAATAATGATAATAAATGTATTGCTACTGATATAAATAAAAATGCTTTAGAGATAGCTAAAAAAAATATAAAAAAATATAATTTATCAAATAAAATAGAAACAAAACTTACTAATGGTCTTACAGATATAAAAGTTAAAGACAATGATAATATAGTAATAAGTGGTATGGGAACTTATACCATACTTGAAATATTAAAAACTAATAATCTTTCTAATACACTAATTATTTCATCTAATAATAATATAGATATATTAAGAAAAGAAGTAATTAACTTAGGATATTATATAGATAGTGAGATATTCATTATAGATAAAAATAAACCTTATATAATTATAAAGTTTATAAAAGGAATAAAAAAATATAGCAAATTAGATATATTACTAGGACCAATATTAAAAAATAATATAGAATATAAAAAATATATTATTAAAAAATATAAAAATATTTTAAATAATATATCTAAGAAAAAAATATTACTAAGATTAAAATATAGAATAATAATTTTAGGATTGAAATTAATTTAGATTAATTTCAATTTTTTTGTTTAATTTTTATATAAAAAATGTGGGTCCTTCATCTGTAGAAGTATAGTTGTTTTCAATAATTGTTTCTTCTTGTTTGATGTTGGCTATATTATTAGTAGATTTTTTGCTTAAGTTTTGTTTAGGCCTTTCAACTCTTTTAAACTCATTCATCACCTTAAACATAGTTTTAGCATTTCCAATCATAGGTCTAACTTGTTTAACAAGGGGTATTACTTGATTAGCAAAATTCAAAGCCCTTTGAGTACCGTTTAATATACCACCTAATGTAATTCCATTCCCACCTAGTAATCTAGAAAATAATCCAACTTTGGGAGTTGACATTGCGGTTGGCATTGAATAAAAGTAGGGATTATAATAATTCATGATATCCTCCTATATAGTTTTCTAAAATATTATATGAAAAAGTGTAAAAAAAGTTTTCTATTTTTGAAAAATGTGTTATAATTTATATGTATAAGAATAAAAAGAACGGTAGGTGTATCTGTTTGAAACTTGATAACATATTAAAAAACATAAAAAAAGTTCCTAGAAATATACTAAGTTTAATAGCAGATATGGCTACTGCTTTTGTTTGGCTTTTTGTCAAATTATGTGTATGTATATATAGGTTTATTAAATATGTTTGGTATGGCTTGCTTTGGCCATTTATATTTGTAGTAATGTTAATTAGTAAACTTATTTTAAATAAAAAAGAAGTAGATGTTGATAAATTAAGAAGAGAAAGTCAAAAATTATTAGAAAAAGAAAGAAGAAAAGAAGAAAAATATAAAAAGAAACATGAAGGAGAGATAGATACTTCTTCGTATAATGATGAATCAGTTAAGTTAGAAAAGAAAAATTTAGGATATTTTATTAATTTAATTTTAACTGGTGTAATTGCTATACCTAAGAGTATAAAGAAAAAAATTGATAATATTGCTTTAGTAAAACAAGCAAGAAATAAAAAAGCATTTGATACTAAAACTATGCTTGTAGATTTTGCACAAGAAGCAGAAGATGAAGACCAAAATAAAGGTAAACGTATTACTTGGGAATATATAGCTATTAATGATAAAGGTAAAAAAATTAAAGGTTATTTTGATGCTTTCTCTAAAGTAGATGTTCAATCATTCTTACTTGGAGAAGGTTTAACTCCTTATAGTATTAGAACAAGTAAATTAATTCAAGTTTTATATGGTAGTATGGGTGGTAATAAAACTAAGATTAAGAATAAAGATTTAATATTCTTACTTACTCAGTTATCTACTTATATTAAATCAGGTATACCGTTAGTTAATTCATTAAATATTTTAATTAGACAAGTGCAAAAGAAATCTTATAAAGCAATACTTAGAGATGTTACATATGATTTAACAGTTGGTGAAAGTTTCTCATTTGCATTAGAAAAAAGAGGCCCTGCATTTCCTAAGTTATTGATAAACATGGTTAAAGCATCAGAACTTACTGGAGAACTTCCAGAAGCACTAGATGATATGGTAAATTATTATACTGAAACAGAAGAAGCTAGAAAAGAAATGATAAGTGCGTTAACTTATCCATCTATAGTATTTATATTTACTTTAGTAGTCGTAACATTTGTAATGATGTATGTTGTACCTAAGTTTGTAGATATTTATAATACTATGGATTCATCAGCAATTCCTAAGTTTACTTTAATAGTAATAAATATAAGTCACTTCTTAGAGGATAATATTATTTGGCTAATTATAGGAATAGTACTTGCAATATTATTAATTGTTTATTTGTATAAGAATGTTAAAGTTCTTAGAACTATAATGCAATGGATATTTATGCATATCCCAGTTATAAAGGATGTAATTATATATAATGAAGTTACGATGTTCTCTAAAACATTTGCTTCACTTTTATCACATAATGTTTATATTACAGATAGTATGGAAATATTAAATAGGGTTACTAATAATGAAATATATAAAATGATGATATTAGATACAGTAGCAAACTTAGCACGTGGAGATAAGATATCAGCTGCCTTTAAAGATCAATGGTCTTTCCCAGTACCTGCATATGAAATGATTGTTACTGGAGAAAAAACCGGTCAATTAGCAGAAATGATGTCTAAGGTTTCTACTTATTATCAAAGTTTACACAAAAATACAGTATCTAGAATTAAAGCGTTAGTAGAGCCTATCTTAATAATTTTCTTAACATTTGCGGTAGGTGCTATATTATTAGCAGTTATTGTACCGATGTTCAACATGTACTCACAAGTACAAGGTATGGGGGGATAGTTAGATGTATTTTAGTATATTATTATTGTTCTTTGTTGTTGGAGCAATATTTGGCTCATTTTACAATGTAGTAGGATATAGACTTCCTAAAGGGGAATCATTATTATATCCTGCTTCTCATTGTCCTAAATGTAATCATAAATTAGGACCACTAGAATTAATACCAATTTTATCTTTCTTATTTTTAGGTGGTAAATGTAAAGAATGCAAAGATAAAATATCTTGGTTTTATCCAATATTTGAATTCTGCAGTGGTTTATTATTTATGTTATCTTATGTAGCTTTTGGTTTTTCATTAGAATGTTTACTTTCTATAGTATTCATTTCTATGTTACTTATAATTATAATAAGTGATTATCAAACAATGATTATACCAGATAGTGTATTGATAGTATTTTCTGCAATGATTATTATAATAAAATATTTTATGGTAGGAATTGAAGGAGTAGGTATATCTCTATTACATGCGATAGGCGCATTTGTATTTATGTTATTATTAAAACTATTTGGAGATTTCTTATTTAAGAAAGAGTCAATGGGTGGTGGTGATATTAAACTCCTTGCTGTATATGGCTTAATGTTTGGATTTCCAATGTCTATTGTTTCTGTATTTATAGCTGCTATAATAGGTTTACCAATATCATTGGTAGTAGTAAAAAAGAATTCCAATCATGAAATTCCATTTGGTCCATTTTTAGCAGCCGCGGCTATACTAATAGTTTTATTAAAATTAGATTTTAGTACATTATTAAATTTATTAACAATATGAAAGTATTGTTAATTTTTTTGGCAAAAAAATAAGTCTTTCGACTTATTTAAATATATTCTTTTTAGAATTAAAGAATGAGGCTTTAGATTCTTTTGGAAGAAAATCGTCTTCTATTTCAGGTTCTTTGTCTTCTACAATAGTTTCTTCTTCAACTGTTTTAGTAATTTCTTCAACTATTGGTTTGTCTTCTATTACTGGTTCTTCAATGATAGGTTTTTCTACAGTTTCTAAAACATCTTCAATTTTATCTTTAACTTTTTCTGTATGTTCTTGTTCTTTTTGTGGAGACAATATTTCTTCAACAATAGGATCAACTTTTTCTTCTTTTGGTTGTTCAATAATTTCTTCTTTCTTTTCATTTTTAATTTCTTCTGGATTATTTTCTTCTTTAGTTATTTCATCAACTTTAATTGCATTTTCAAGTCCAGTAGAATGCATTGATTCATCATCATCAAGTTCAATGATTTTTAATAATTCTTCTAGAGTAGTTAAACCATCTAAAACTTTTGTAACACCATCTTGTAGTAGAGAAATAACACCACTGTTATAAACTAAATGTCTAAGTTTATCTTTCCTAACATTAGAACTAATAGCGTCTTTAATATCTTGATTTATTAAAAGTACTTCGTGTATAGCTAAACGTCCATTGTAACCATTTTTACACTCATCGCATCCTTCTGCTGTATATATTTCATCAACAACTTTACCAGTTACTTTTTTAATTATATCTTTTTCATAATCATTAGTAGGTCTTAACTTTCTACAATGTGGACATAATCTTCTAGCAAGTTTTTGAGATATGATGCCAGTAAGAGCAGAAGCAAGTAAGTATCTTTCAACATCCATATCAAGTAAACGTTCAATTGTATTTAATGAGTCGTTTGTATGTATTGTAGAAAGAACTAAGTGACCTGTGATAGAAGCTCTAACGGCTATTTTTGCTGTTTCGGTATCACGAATTTCCCCAATCATTATTATGTTAGGGTCTTGACGAAGTATAGATCTAAGTACTGTAGCAAAGTCAAGTCCAATTTCACTATTAGTTTGTATTTGGTTAATTCCTTCAATATCCATTTCTATTGGGTCTTCAACAGAAATAATATTAGTATTTTCTTTATTTAATCTTTGCAATATTGAATAAACTGTTGTAGATTTACCAGATCCAGTAGCACCTGTAACAAGTATAATACCATTTGGTATAGAAATCATCTTTAATACTTTTTTAAAGTTTTCTGGACTGAATCCTAAACTTTCAAGACCAGCTAAGCTTAATGAGTAGTCTAAGATACGAATAACTATTTTTTCTCCCTTATTTGTAGGTAGGGCAGAAACACGTAGATCTAAATCAATATCTTCAAGTGTTGCTTTAATAGCACCATCTTGTGGCAATCTTGATTCAGTAATGTTCATACCTGAAATAATTTTAAGACGTGTAACTAAGTTTTTAGCTATATTATTAGGTATATCAGTATAATCTATTAACTCGCCATCTATTCTTATTCTTGTTTTTAAATAGTTTTCTTGTGGGTCAAAGTGAATATCTGATGCGCCTCTTTTAGAAGCATCTACAAGTATTTCGTTTACTAATTCTACAACTGGAGTTTTTTCAAAATCAAAAGTTCTTAACATTTTTATCACCCTTTTTATATATAACGGACTAGATTTTATCCTAAAAATATTATATAATAATATTGTAATAATTTCAAGATAGAGTGGTGACATTTTATGAAAAAACTTAATAACAAAGGATTTATGCTCGCAGAAACTTTAATTGTTTCAACTTTTGTAGCGGGTGTACTTATATTTTTGTTTATACAATTTACTAATTTAGGTAAAGCATATGATGATTCATATATTTATAACACCCCAGAAGGTTTATATGCTTTAGAAGATATAAAAGAGTATATTAATACTGATTTAGATGTTCAATTATATATAGAACAAAATATTGAAACAATGAAGTATATAGATTTAACTGATTGTAGTTTATTTACTAATAAAGATTATTGTGTTAATTTGTTTGAACTTGAAAATATTGATAGAATATTTGTAACTACTAATGATTTTAATAAGCAAAGCATAACTGGATACAATGAAGATTTCAAAATCTTTATAAATAAAATAATAAATGAAGGTAATGAAAAATATAGATTAGTTGCTTCTTTTAATAATGGAATGTTTGCTACAATGAGAGTAGGTGGTAGTGATGAATAATAAAGGATTAACTTTGATTGAATTAATAACTACATTCGCACTATCTGCAGTTATAATAGTATTATTAATAAATGTAGTAGCTTCTATTAGAACTGTATATTCTAAAGTATCTATAAAAAGTGATTTATATATAACTCAAAGCAATTTAAGTAATGCTTTAAACTCAAAATTACACGATAATAAATTAGATTCATATAGTACTTGTACTGATTCGACATTTTGTTTTAATTTTACTTTAGTGAATGGAGAAACATTTAAATTAGTAGTAGAAGAAAATAAAATAATAGTAGGAGATAAAGTTTATAAATTGGCTGATAAAACTAAAGTAGTTAATCCTACATTAGTTCCTGGATACATAGAACAAAATGAAGCATATAGTGGTAATAATATATTAGTATTAAAAATACCTATAATAAATGAACTTTATCCTAATATAGATTTTGGAGTTAATGTAGTTTATTTATATAACATTAACTAATAATAGACTTATTGTGCTTGACAGAAATCCATGTATAATTCTTGATATAAAATAGGGCATATACCTTATTTTTTTTGTGTTTAATATACTAAAAACCTGAGCATGTATACAAAATCCTCCAAAAGAAATTAAAAAGGAAGAAATAATGGTTTTAATATTAATGTTTAAATTAGATAATGTTAAATATTTTAAACCTTGTGTTATTTCCAATAGACCAAATATAAACTTATAGTTATCACTTATATCAAAAATATTATTTATAATAGTAGTTATAATTATACAAGTTGTAATTATACCGAGTATTAAAAATAATGTGTCTACTGTATTATTTATAGAATCTTTTAAAATAGAAATAAAATTATTTTTTTCTTTTTTTATAGTAGTATTACTTAATATACTTTTATTTTTTTTATTAAACATTCCAATAATAAAACTGGAAGTAAAATGAGAAATTAAAATAATTAAACCTAACTTCTTATTATTAAGGAAAGTATACCCTATAGTTCCTATAATAAAAATAGGATTAGTAAAATGACAAAAATTTAAACATTTTTTAATATCTATTTCATTTATTAAATTGTTTTCAAGTAA
Source organism: uncultured Bacilli bacterium (assembly GCA_944363855.1). Taxonomy (GTDB): domain Bacteria; phylum Bacillota_I; class Bacilli_A; order RF39; family UBA660; genus UMGS1613. Next base: position 4,923 of record CALVVM010000003.1, on the reverse strand, counting down.
ATCTTTTAAATACTTTGCGTTACTAGGAGCACCACTTATCATACTCATAACAAGTGCGAAAGAACAATTTTTATTTACTTTAAAAACCTTGGTGGTTATTTTTTCTAATAAATAACTTAAGTCATTAATAAAATTATATTTTATTAGAATGTTTGATAACAACATAAAAGGTATAAGTGATGGAAATAGATTATTTATGCATAGTGAAAAAGAAAATCTAATGCTTTCCATGATTTCATACGAATTATATAAAATTAAAAAAATTATTATAGAAAAGAGTATTAATTTAATAGTTTTTTTCATCATTTAAATATATTCTTATAATTTGACATAAATACAATTAGAATGTATAATAATGGTCGTTTGGGTGATATTATGGATAAAAAAAGAATGAATATAATATTGATATTTATTCTAATATTTATAGTTTCAATATTTATATCTTCAATTTATTATAATGATAAACACTCTGTTTGTTTTGAAACAGGCAGTGAGGATGACATATTAACTCAATTTGTAGATAAGAATGGTACAGTAAAAGAACCTCTTGAACCTACAAAAGAAGGGTTTATATTTAAAGAATGGCAATTAAATGGGGAAACATTTGATTTTGAAACACAAATAGATAAAGATATAATACTTACAGCTGAATGGATTAAAGAAGAATATGTAACTGTTAATTTTAGTACTAATACTAACGAAGTATTTGAAAAAATAAAATTGTTAAAAGGTGATACTATAAAAGAATTACCTGTATCAATAAAAGAAGAATATGAATTTCTTGGGTGGTATTTAAATGACGAATTATATGAAAATCAAGAAATAAATAGTGATGTAGTTTTAGTCGCTAAATATGAAAAAATAATTCCTGAACTAAAAATAGGGGATGAAGTAAAAATAATAGGTAATTATGCTAAAATGAGCACTGATAAGAGTGCTTATAATAAAAGAGCAATTGGTTGGGAAAGAGAAATATTAAATATAATAGAAGGTGTAGAGTTTCCTTATGTAGTAGGAGATACAACAGGAGTAACTGGATTTTTTAAATTAGAATCATTAGAAAGGATGGACTAGTATGGAAAAAAATGAAACTAAGTTAACTGCTGAAATTTATGAAGGAATTATTGATACTTTGGTTAAAGATATAGTAAAATTAAAAAGACAACAAGGGGAAACAGTAAGTAAAATATCAGTAACAAAAGAAGCTTTAATAGCTTATAAAAATCAGTTAAAACAAGCTAAAAAGAATATAAGAGCAACAAGAAATAGATTAAGAACAGAAAAAAGCAATTTAAGAAGAATAAATGATACATTAAATACAAGAAATCATTCAATTACTGAATTAAATTGTGCAATTACATCTGAAGAAGAAAGAACTATTGATTTAAATGAATATTCTATAGATCAACCAAAAAGGAGATAATTGAATCTCCTTTTTTATACACAATAATAATAAATTAGAATTGATAATATACAAGCAATAATAAATAATATAAAATATTTTAAAGCACCTTTCATATCATCACCTTAAATCAATCTCATTTCATCTTCTGTATAAAATGGTTTATTTTTATCAATTCTATCATAGAATAATATTCCGTTTAAGTGATCTATTTCGTGTTGGAAAGCTATAGCCAGTTCTTCTCTTGCTCTAACTCTTATTTTATTTCCATCTACATCATATCCTTCAACGGTAACTCTAGCATATCTAGGAATATGTCCATCAACATCTCTATTAACGCTTAAACATCCTTCACCAGCTTCAGCAGCTATCATTTCATTAGATGTACTTACTATTTTAGGATTAACCATTACATAATTATCAAACTTACCATCAGAATACTCATGAACTATTACTATAATTCTTTCATTTATACCTAGTTGTGGAAAAGCAAGGCCCATACCAGGTCTTAATTCATATTTCTTTTCATATTCTTCTATTTGACTATATGTTAATTCAGTAATAATTCTTTCTATTAATTCTTTATATTCTAATGATAAAGGTAACTCAGCATCTTTACTTACAATTCTAAGTCTTTTATCTTTTTCGTCTAATATATCTAATTTTTTAAACATAAAATCACTTCCGTTAAGTATTATAGCACAAAAATAGATAAAAGGTAACCCTTTTATCTATTGCCATCAAAAGCTCTTGCTCCTATAACTATAACAAGTAAGATAAATAATACTAATACAATAGCTCCTCCATATCCATAACCATTACCATATCCGCCACATCCTTGATTGCAACCACCGTAAGGATATCCACCATATCCTTGATGTTCCTTAAAAGTAGAAATTAAAATATTAAATAAAGTTTTATAATACAATTAAATACTAACTATTATGGTTAGTGTTTTTTATTTCGTAAAAAAGTGTTGTAGGTGAAATGCGCTTTAACAAGACAAGATTATGAAATTGAAATGCACGTATATTTAATGTAAGGTAGCTATCTGATAATAGAAAAGAAGATTTATGAAGGAAAAAATAGAAGATATTAATTTTAATTTAACATCTAAAATGGTAAAAATACTTATTGATTTTAATAATATAAAAAAAGAACTATTTAAATTAAAAAAATTATATAAAAATAATAATGATGAAAGATTACTAATTGAAATAGAAAGTTTAGAATTAAAGTTAATAAAAAAGCGAAATTTGTTTATTAAAGAATTTAGATTAAATAATTTGAAAGAAATAAAAGAGTATTTAGACATTAAAAAATAGTATCATACTTATGATTCTCTCATTTTATACATTAAAAACAGTGTTTCGTGCATATTATATAGATTTTACTCATAATTAAATTATAATAATTGAACTTAATTTAATTGACAAGTAGTCTCTAAAAATTGTATGATTGTATTGTAAAGACAATTAAATTAATGATTGGGGGAATTTGAAATATGAAAGATAAAAAGTTAACAGGATATGCATCTATTGATAATCCACAAAGTATAGGTTCAACATTGCTTGAAAAGAATCCTATAATACCAAGTGTGAATATTTATACTCTTTTAAAATTATTAAGTAAAGGTAAATTAGATAATCCTGCTGTAGATTGTTTAGATTTAAAAGCTAATTATAACCAATTATTGGATGATTCAGTAACTATATCATTGGCTTTAAAAGAATTAGGTGTAAAAAAAGGTGATATCATTTCAGTAGCAATGCCTAATCTATATCAAGCTTTAGCTGCATATTTTGCATGTAATAGAATAGGTGCTGTAACTACATTTTTAGATGCAGTAGCAACACCAGAAGAAGTGAATTCATATTTGAATTTATTTGAATCACCAATTTTAATAAATTTTGATAAGAGTGATGAACATAATAAAAAAATTAAGGATTCAACAAAAGTTAGACATATAATTACTTTAAATAAAAAAAATATTAATTCATTAGATTTATCTAATAATTATAAGATAACAAGTAATGATAATATTATAGATTTTAATAGTTTGGAAAGTATATCAAAATATCAAAAATTTAGATTAGAACCATTCCACTCTAAAAAAGAAGATTCATTAATATTGTTTACGAGTGGTTCAACTGGAAAACCTAAAGCAGTAGTTTTAACAAATGAAAATATAATTGCTGCCGAGATGTATGCAATGAATACAAGTCATACTGAAAATATAAAAGGACCTAAAACAATGACTTGTGTACCCTTTTCATATCCTTATGGTTTTGTAACATCTGCATTAACATCTTTGCTATGGGGAAAAGAATCCATTTTAGCGCCAAACATTAGTAAAGACACAATAAGTTATTATTATTCAAAAAATCCTAGTATTGTTTTTGGTAGTCCAGCTTTACTAGATTTAACAATAAATAATATTCCAAAAGAACAAGATTTATCTTCAGTTACACATTTTATATCTGGCGGTGACTTTTTAACTCTAGCACATGCTAAAAGGGCGAATGAATTTTTTGCTCAACATGGTGCAAAAAATATAGAAGTTGGAAATGGATTTGGTAATGCAGAAACAGTTAGTATCGGTTCGACTCCAGTAGGAGTACCATTAAGACAAGAAACTGCCGGAAAAATACTTGTAGGAACTAATGTTATGATAGTTGATCCAGAAACTATGGAAGAAAAAAAATATGGTGAAGAAGGTTTACTATGTGTTTCTGGTAAACATGTATTTAAAGGATATTATAAAAATCCAGAATTAACAAAAGAAACAAAATTTGTTAAAAATGGAAGAGAATACTATATGACAGGAACATTAGGTAAAATTGATGAACAAGGATATTTTACTGTTACAGGAAGACAATCTAGATTTTACATAATGTCTTCATTAAATAAAGTTTATTGTGATAATGTACAAAATATTATTTCTACATTTGACTGTGTAAAAGATTGTGCAGTTGTTAAAGTCCCTGATGAAGAACAATTATATGTTAATAAAGCATATATAGTCTTGAATAATGGTTATGCTGAAACAGAAGAAACAAAAGAATTAATTAATAGTAAATTTTATTTACCTACAAAATCTTCAACAGGAGATGTAGTTCAATTAAAACCATATGAAATTCCTTCGTATATTGAATTTATTGAATCAATGCCACGTATAGCTGGATCTGAAAAAGTTGATTATCAATTTCTAGAACAAGATGCGATTGATAAATTAGAAAAACAAAAATGTTTAAAATTAAAAGCACGTTAAATTTTAAGTAAAGTGCACAATTAAGTGCATTACGACCCAAAATGTGTATTTTCATAAGAAAATGCACATTTTTTAGTCGTTTTAAGAAGAAACCAATGGTGTAAAATAAGAAAATGTGGTATATTATATTTCGACAAGGGACTTTTATCTCACGTCAAAAAGTGTAGAAATTGTACATTTTTTAAAATTAAGTGCACAACGTCTACATTATAGTCAATGATTAATTTATGGCAATTTGTTTGTCGAAGAA
>CALVVM010000002.1 GCA_944363855.1 uncultured Bacilli bacterium | reverse complement strand
AGCAGAACAGGTTAAATAAAGATGTTCTATATAACTCTTTAAACTGCTTTTAAAAGAAAGGATCGATTTTTCTTAAGATATAATATATCTTGAAGTTTATTAACGATGAACTTGTTCGAACGCTTCTTGCATGGTTTAGAGTTTGAATATTTATCTGAATTTCATGGACAAGACTATGTAACTAATTAAATATTGAAGTACCTGTTATACGTTAATAGAAGAGTTCTTATGAACTCTTTTTTGGAGGAAAAATGAATAGTATAGAAAGAAAAAAATTAAGGTACGAAAGAAGAAAGAATAAAAGAATAGAAATAGTAGAAACAAGAAGTAAAGAATTCGCTGATTTAGATAAAGCTTTTTGTTTTTCTAAAGCTATGTATTATGGAGATAAGTGTTGTAATGGGGTAGGTTATAAAAAATCAACTCAAAATTTTAAATTACATGAATTTACTATTATTTCTAATATATGTAGAGATATTAAAACTGGTAATTATAAAGTAGGAGATACTTATAGTTTTGTTATCAATGAAAGAGGAAAAACTAGAAATATAGATGCTCCACACATAAAAGATAGGTTAGTTCATAAAATATTATCTAATGAGATTATTGAACCTTTATATACCCCACATTTAATATATGATAATGGAGCTAGCATGAAAAACAAAGGCTTTAAGTTTAGTATTAAGAGATTGAATAAAAAATTATATTCTTGGTATTTAAAAAACGGATTAGAAGGTTATATTGTCTTAATAGACTTTTCAAAATTTTTTGAAAACTGTTCACATGACGTAATTCGTGATATACATTCTAAATATATTATAAATAAAAAAGTAATTAAAGTAATAGAAGATTATTTATTTATAGGTAGAGGTATTGCTTTAGGAGTTGAAATTGCTCAAAGAGAAGCGATAATAATACCAAATAAATTAGATCATTTTATTCAAAATAGAACTAGTATAATTCGTTATATGGATGATATTATTTTCTTTGTTAATAATTATAATGAAGGTAAAGAATTATTAGATGAATATAAAAAATTATCTAATTCAATTAGTATAAAAATAAATAAGAAAAAAAGTTTTATTGTTCCTATTAATATTAATTTTATTTACTGTAAGTGGAAATATAAACTATATAAAAATGGAAGAATTAAATGTAAACCTTGTATTAAAACATTAAAAAGACAAAGATTAAAACTAAAGAAAATGAAAAAATTAAAATTAACTTATGAAGAAATCAGAAATACAATTAATTCATTTAATGCATATTTATCTTTAGGCAATACAAGTATTTATTATAAATAAAAAAGATTCTTTTTTATTTAATTATTAATTAAAATGTAATATAATTAAATAGGTGGTAGAATGTATAGAAAGACATATGCTAATATTTATTTAAAAAATATAAAAGATAATGTAAATAAAATAATAGAAAAATATAATGATTATAAATATTATATAGGTGTAGTTAAAGCTGATTCATATGGCCATAATGGATATGAAGTAGTTAAAGCTATAATAGATGGTGGGTGTAATTACTTAGCTGTTTCATCACTTGATGAGGCTTTAGAGGTAAGAGAATATTTTGATATACCAATATTATGTTTAGGAATAATTAATTCTAAATATATAAGTATTTGTGAAGAAAAAAATATAGATGTTACTGTTACTAATTTAGATTATTTAAAAGAAATAAAGGATAGTAATATAAATATTCATATAAAAATAGATACTGGCATGAATAGATTAGGTGTTAAAGAAAAAGAAGAATTTAATTTTATGATAGAAATAATAAACAATAGTAATTTAAACTTAAAAGGTATTTATACACATATATATGAAGCAAGTAATAAAGATAATGTGGATAAACAAATAGATGTTTTTAAAAGTATTACAAAAGATATTGATTTAAGTAAAATAGATATGGTACATATAGCTCAAAGTGATACTTTAATAAATTATCCTAAAATAGATTTTTGTAATGGATGTAGATTAGGTATAATTATGTATGGTTTAACTAATAACGATTTAGAATTAAAAAATACTATAGAATTAGTAAGTGAAATAATAGAAATAAAAAAATTAAAAAAAGGTGATACTGTAAGTTATAATGGTACTTATGAAGCTAGTGAAGATGAAATAATAGGTATTGTTTCTATTGGATATGCAGATGGAGTTAATAGGCATCTTAAAGGTAGTTATGTTTATATAAATAATAAAAAATATGAAATAATAGGTAATATATGTATGGATATGTTAATGGTAAAAATAGATGAAAGTGTAAAGCTAAATGATATCGTTTGCGTTTATAAAGATATAGAACATATAAAAGTGTTAAGTGAATATTTAAATACAATACCATATGAACTTATTTGTAATATATCTAAAAGGGTAGAAAGAAAGTATATAAAATAATATACTTTTTTATTGTTAATATGGTATAATGTTAAGTATTTTATGGCACATTTTTTCCATAAGAAAAATGTGTTATAAAATTATTGTACCAAATTTCTAACGAATTTATAGTATAAGGGGAAAGTATTTTTTTACTTTCTTTTATTTT
>CALVVM010000001.1 GCA_944363855.1 uncultured Bacilli bacterium | reverse complement strand
CAAGAAGTAATTACTTACCTCTTTTAGAAATGAGTGTAGAAGAAGATCCAAATGATGATAGAAACATGCACTATTTAGGGAGAGAATATATGTATTATGGTAAGTGGAATGAAGGAATTGACACATTATTAAAGCACTTAAATTTGCCCAATTCCAAATGGGATGCAGAAAGATGTGCATCGATGCGTTTTATAGCGAGATGCTACATGGGATTAAATAGACCAAAAGAAGCAGAAATGTGGTACAAAAATGCTATAAAAGAAGCTTCTTATTTAAGAGAAGGCTACGTTGAACTGGCTCAGATCTATTTAGATCAAAGTAAATTTGAAGAAGCATATGAATTACTAGAATGTGCCTTTTTAATTAAAGAAAAAGCCCCAATTTACATAAATGAAGCTTTTGCTTGGAATGAATATATTTATGAACTAATGGGACTTGTGTGTTATAACTTAAAACTATATCCAAAAAGTTTATTATATATGAAAAAAGCATTAGAAATAGCTCCGAATAACGAACGAATTAAAAACAATTGTGAAATTATTGATCGGGTAATTAATGAAAAAAAGTAAAAAACTGTGAAAAAGGTATTTATTTTATGAACAAAATATTGTAAAATATTTTTAGTTATATAAAAAAGTAAGGAGTGAATTTATGTTTTGTGGTAAGTGTGGTACCAAAAATGAATCGGGAGCCAAATTTTGTGAAAAATGTGGAAATAAATTAGAAGAAGAAAAAACTCCCAAAAAAGAAAATAAGAAATTAAAAAATGTGAAAGAGAAAGTAAAGGGATATCCTAAAAAAGTAAAAGTAGCAATTGGAATAGGAATAATCCTAATCATAGGAGCCATAATAGCTTTAGTTATCCTTTTAAATAATCCTGTAAAAAAAGTCGAAGATTATCTAACAAGTTACTATGATAATTACCATGAAGATTATGGAAATAAAGAATTAGTAAAAATAGGTGATATATTAAGATCAAAACTTGATGATGAAAACACTTTAGATAGTATTTCCAAACAAATTAATAAGACGATAAATAATTGGGTTAAAAACTTTAATAAGTCTTATAATAGTAAAAAAGACTTAGAAAAGGCTTATGAAAAATTAAAAGGGATATTAGAAGAAATCGATAATTACTTCAATGGTCTAGAATATGTTTTATCTTTTGAAGATTATTATAATTATTATACAGAAATAAGTGACTTATATGAATCTAAAACAAATTATTTCTATGCCCAAGAAGAGAATAGTGATGAGAGAAAATATCATTATTACAATCAAGTAATAGAAAGTGATTCTTATTATGATGAAGCAAGAAAGTTTGTAAATAACTATTTAAAAGATGAGTTAGAAGAGCTAAGAGATGGAGCTAGTGAATTAACCGATTTAGGAGAAGATGCTACAAATGAAGAAATGTTAAATGCTTATATCTCTAAACTAAACTATTTAAAAGACAATAAAATAGCAAATAGCATTGATTTAAGTACAACAAAAGATTATAAATCCCTTTATAATGAAACTGCCAAAAGTATAGTAGATTATACGAAAAAAGTTGCTGAAGAACTAGATGCAAATTTAGAAACCAACAATGTAATGGAAGTAATCGAAAATTCAATGGATGCACTAGAATACAATAGTGATGAATATAAAGAATTAGAAGAATTAAAAACAACCTATGAAGATAAACTTCCAAGTAAGCTAACAGATGAATACGTTGTATCATATGACAGTGGAACATCTGATGCTTCATATGGAATTACAATTGATGATGAAGATTATGATAGTTATGTAAGTTTCCGTTTTGATGGAGAAACAAAAGCAATTACCTATCGTTTAAATAATGAATTTAAAACTTTAAAAACAACAATTGTAAGAGGTCCAAACTGGGATGCAGATTTTACAGGAGAATTCGTTATTTACGGAGATGATAAAGAATTATATCGCTCTGGTGAAATTACCAAAACAAATGAATTAAAAGCAGAAATAAGTCTCGATGTAACAGATGTTGATGACTTAAGAATAGAATTTGTAACAGAAAGTGAACCAGAAGGATGGTCCAATTTCTATATTTACTTAGTTGAGCCATATTTATATAAATAATAGAAGGAGTGTGAGTAAAAATGGCTGAAGAAAAAAAAGAAACAACAAAGAAAACTACACCAAAGAAAAAAGAAGTAGTAGAAGAAGTTAAAGTAGAAAAAAGATTCTGTACCAATTGTGGGAAAGAATTAAAGGAAGGAGAAACATGTGATTGCAGTTCGAATGCAACAAATAGTGCCGTAACAGTAAATGGTGATGCAATACTAAATACTTGCAAAGACATTTGGAATACGATTATTAATGTTTTTAGACGTCCAGCAACAACGATTAAAGAAGAAGTAGAATCTAAAAATACCAATAAAAGTATTATTTTAGTAATTTTATTAGCAATTACTTTTGCACTATATTTAATGTCAATAGTATCATTAACTGAAAGTTCAGCATCCGATCTTACATATGGAGTATCAAGTACCCTTGTTGATGTAAATTATTTCCAAGTATTTATATATGGTATTTTAATTTACGCATTAATGACAATTATTCCAATTGTATCAGCAATTATTGTTGCTAAAATTACAAGAAATGCAGATTTTAGTTTCAAAAAAGCATTTAAACTTTATATTATAAGTAGTGCTCCATTAGTATTAGCATACTTAGGAATGGCTATTATTTTCCTATTAGATGTAACATTATTAGATATAATAGGTTTAATTGCCTTTGGAATTATTAGTATTTCATGCTTCTTTAACTTTATTTTAGGTTTCAATAGTGAAACTAAAATTAGAGATGACAGAAGAAGTTATGCACTAACTAGTATCATTGTTCTTTGGATTGTTTTAACTGTTGTTGCTTACATTCTAGTTTTAGGAAGCATTGCTGGTGATTTTGTTGGAAAAACAACATCAAGCTACGGTTATAATATATCTAATCGTTAAAAATTTATCATATTGTATATTTAAGTAATATATGATATACTTACAAAGTAGAAGTTAATGAAATCTATTAACTTCTGCTTTCCATACTAACTATGTTTATTTTGGTAAACATAGTTTTTTGATACAATTTTATTTGCTTAAATCTCCAAATAACGGTATAATTAGATTGGGTGTTTTATTATGAATCAATATATAGGTTTA